>JAHDXX010000048.1 GCA_023384025.1 Sphingomonadaceae bacterium | reverse complement strand
GCCGTGGGCGATCAGCGATGCGAGCCCGCCCACAAGCGCCCCGGCGAGGTAGGTCAGACCCTTGGCCTTGCCGCTCGCACCGCGCAGGATCAGCAGGTGCGCGACCACCGCCGCAACGAGGCCCGGTGCCATGCCGAACCCGATCAGCTTGCCGGTATAGGACGCCGCCTCTTCCATGAAGCCGCGCGCCGGCGGTTCCATCAGCAGGGCGCCCGCCCCGCCCCAGGCCGCAGCAAACACTGCCGCGCCCCACGGTTTCCAGCCCCCCTGTGCCCCAGCAGGCACGGCAACGCTTTCATCGCTCATCGATCCGGTTCCTTTCAGCTCTTGAGGTGATAGTTGAAGCAGCCCTGCGCAATGACCACCGGATAGGTGTCGTTCATCGTGCGCGAACTGCGGCGCAGGCGCAGCGGATCGCTGGAATCGCGTCCGGTATAGGTCGCGGTCTGGTCAGCCACGTCGACATACTGCTTGAAGCAGAACCTGAGCGACTTCATCCCCTTGGCAGACTGGAATGTCCGCGCGAAGCTGGCGAGGCTGAGGCACCGGTGCGGGCTGGTGACACCATACTGGTCCTTCAGCCGCTCGTCCTGCACCCGCACGTCGCAATCGGGGTGGTCGTCGTCGAGGTCAAAGCGCTGCTGGTCCCAGTTCATGGCAGCAGAGGCATCCTCGCTCGCCATGTCCTGCAGGAACCGCTCGTCATAGCCCGGCTTGTCGGTGAACGGGACCATCCAGAACAGGCCGAACGAGTACTGGTTCTTGTCCCTGATCTCGTTGGCGATCTTGCCCGCGCTGCGATAGGCAGAGAGCGGTTTCGGCCAGTAGCAGCGCACGTGTACGCTCTCGCCTTCGGTAAAGTCGGTCTTGATCGCCTTGTAGGGGGCAGTCCCCTCGCCGCCCTTGGGCAGCTCCTGCGGCGAGAACACGCAGTTGCCGATCCCCTGGGCATCGACCTTGCGCAACGGGCTCGACTGAGCCGCAGCCGGAGTGGCGGCGGCCACTCCCAGCGTCGCGGCCAGCAGCAGCGAAAAGGCAATTTGCTTCATCTCGGTATCCTTCCTCATCAGAAGCCCATCGAAAGGGTGAACAGGCCGGCATGGCTTTCCGCGCCGCTGGCAAAGCTGCCGCGATAGGTCGCAGACACTGTCCCGAAGCGACCGATATGCGCGCGCGCACCGGCTTCGGCTTCCCAGCTGCTTTCGGGGATGTCCGCCACCGACCAGTCGAACGCATTGCCGCCGCCGGTGAACTGCGCCCTCAGCGGCGTGTCGAGATCCCGCAGCTGGCTGGCATAACGCAGCGCCCCGGTGAGCGACCAGGCGGGCTGGCCGTCTTTCCCGCCACTCCAGCCCAGGCCCAGGCCCAGGTCGGCCCGGGCGGATTTCACCTTGCGCTCGCCGTAGCGCAGCGCACCGTCCGAGCCAGTCTCGTCAAATGCTCCCACAGTCACGTCGGCGAATTGCAGCCCGGCCAGCGGCGTGATCCGGAACGCCCCTTTGCCGAGGTCATAGCCCAGTTCGACCCGGCCAAAGGTGGTGTCGAGATCGGCACGGCCCGTGGCTGTCTCGCCCAGCACCGGGATGTTCCGCTCGCTGCGTGCCTTGCCCCAGCCAAGGCCGAACGCAGCATTGACGTGCAGTGGCCCGGCAGGAAGGAAGGCGTAGGCATAGAGCCGGTCCGCCTTGAGGTCGGCGCGGCTGGCCCCGGCGTGACCATCGCCGGATGCGTGGTCATAGGCCAGCCCCAGCACCAGCGCGCCAGCTCCGCCCAGCCGTGCTTCCGCGCCGGCGGCATAGTGGCTGCCGTCCGCTTCGAAGCCGGTCTGCCCGCCACGCGGATTGCGCTCGCTGCCGAACAGGCCACCGGCGAGCCAGAACTGCACATCGCCGTTGGTGACGGCATGCGACGCCGCGCGCTCGCGGACGCTGGCGAACACCGGCTCGACCATGTCGACCGCCGCGAACGCCACCATGTTGCTGCCATCGGGCGCAAAGTCCGCCACTGCCGCGCTCAGGTCATCGACTGTGCTGAACCCGCCGAGCAGGGTCGAGACCGCATTGCCGCTGGGCGATCCGCTGTCGATCAGGCCTTGCAGCCCACCCGCCAGTGCGGCGGAGTTGGGGTCTGCCGGATTGATCGTGTCGGCAATCGAAAGCAGCTGCTGCATTGTCACCCGCAAGGTGTTGCCGCCCACGACCGCCTTGGTGAAATCGAACAGCACGCTGTTGTCGGTGATCGCACCCGAAGCATCGGTCAGGCTGTTTGTCGCCACCGCGATGTCGAACGTGCGACCGTTCACCAGCAGGTTGAGATCGCGCACGTCGAGGTCGATCTGGCTGCCGCTGGCGAAGGTTATGTTGGTTGCGCGGATCTGCCCGTTGAAGCTGGTCGAGCCGCTGACCGAGTCGAGGATGAAGCGGGTGGTGGAACCGCTCGCCGCCACGAAATCATGGCTGAGCCCGGCACCTGCCGTGAGCGAAAGGCGGGCCAGGCGGTCGACCACCAGCAGGCCGTTGATCGTCGTGACCCCGCCATCGGCGAACAGGATCGAGCTTTGTCCGCCGGTCAGCGTCAGCGTGGACCCGGCCTGGGTGGTGAACACGCCCGCACCTTCGGTGCCGAAGGTTTCGAACATCGCCGAATTCAGCCGCAGGCTGCCCGAGTCGAGGAAAATGTTCTCGAACCGGAAAGTCTGCTGGTTCGCGGTGAACAGCAGGTCGTCGACATCGACAAAGCGCAGGGTGTCGTTATCGAACCCGCCGTCGAGGCCGCCATTGATCGCGGCATCGGCCCCGCGCATGATTATGGTATCCTCGCCGAAACTGAGGACGACATCGCCGTTGATCGTGCCGCTGTTGTCGATCAGGGCGCCAAGGCCTGCGTTGGAGCGCAGGATATTGCCGTTGATCGTGCCGGAATTGTTGATTTCCAGCGTGCCATTCGCGTTCTGGATCGCAGTGATTGCGTTCGATCCGCCCCCGCTGATCGTGCCGCTGTTGTTGATGATCACTTGCGTCCCGGTGGCCTGCGGGCTCTGGTCGATGATATATATGCCAGCATTGAAGAAGCCGCCCGTGCCGGTGTCGGTACGGTTTATCGTCCCCGCATTGTCGATCTGCACCGGCCCGCGCGCATTGCGGACAAAGAGGCCGGTCTGCCCGCCGGTAATCGTGCCGGTCGAGGTGTTTGAGACGAAGGTTTCTCCGGTGCCACTGTGATCGATCCCGATCCCCACTGCACTGCCCATGATGGAACCGGCATTGATGACCCGGGCATCGGAACTGAAAGCGGAAAGCGAAGCCCCGGTCGGGCCGAAGGCGTTGCCGGAAGCTGTTCCCGTTGCCCCGATGATACCGGAATTCACCAGCACAGCGGCGCTGTTGGTCGCGGTAAAACGCGCAGCGATCACATTGACCCCGTCAGCCAGAATCGATCCGCTGGCATTGTTGGTAATGCGCGCCTCGCCAGTGTTGCCGATCGCCAAGACAGCAGAATAGAACGTCGAACCGGCGCTGCTGTCGGTTTCGATCACCCCGTCATTGGTGATCTGGCCCGTTGTCCCTTGCGCAATGATCGTGGTCTGGCCGGACAGGACGCTGGCCCCCTGCGCCACGGTGACGGTGCGGGTGCCCTGACCGCTGTTGTTGATCGGCGTGTTCGGATTCGCGCCGGTGCATTCGATATCGTTCGCGGTGGTGTTGACGCAGGCCGCCATGGCCGGTGCCGGGGCCACGGCCACAAATGCCGCCACGGCGCTGGTCAGGAGCAGACTTGTACGAACTTGAAACCGGCAATGCACTGGTGCGATCCCCTTGGTATGGTCAGGATGCACGCATTGTCACCTTGTCCGGGCCCGCCGGAAATTCCCCAATGCTTGGGAATAAGTGGCGTTGCCCCGGGGAGTTAGGAATGGCGCGATGACTGCGGAACGTGCCCTCGCTGACCGGTATCACGCCATGCTTGCGCAGATGGGCGTCGAACCAGCGCGCCATCCGCTCCATTTCAGCCGCTCGGATGATGGCTCCGCCCATCTCGCGCCGCTGCCTGAGGGTGGATGGCTGCGTCAGGTGAGCGAGCGGGGCCGGGTGACCGGTGAAGCACGCTTTGCCGACAGCGATGCCCTGCTCTACCGGCTGGCCTGCGATGTTGCCGCTGCGGAAGGGGCGCGGTGGCAGGCCCAGTTGCCGCCCGATGGTCGCGACCCGCGCCGCGCCGATTTTGCCCGGCGGCTGGATCTCGTCGGACGGGTCTCGCCGGCATGGCGGATTCGTCTGGCAGAGGAGCTGGCACAATGGCTCGCCCGCCATCCCTATGTCGACCGGGTGGCAGCGCCGGAACCGGACCCCGGCAGACCGCAACCGAAAGGGTGGGCGGGATTGCTGGCCGTCGCCGTGCTGCTGGCCGGATGGGCTGCGGCGCACATCCCGCTGTGGCAGGTCTGGCACGAGCAAGCCGGGCTTGAACGCACCGGCAATCTGGCACACGCTACAGTGGTCGAGCGGCACCGCACCGACGGGAAGTTCGCTGACGAATACCTGCTGACCTACCGCTATCAGGCGGGTGGGCGCGAGCTGACCGATGAAGACAGCGTCGACTGGCAGACCTTCCGGCGCACCGAGCCACCTGGCGCTGGCATCGACGTGCTCTACGATCCGGTGGTGCCCGAGACGAGCATGGTCGCGGGCAATGACCGGGCCGGGCGGCTGATGTGGATCTACGCCGCTATCGACGCGATGCTCGTGCTGCTTATCCTGCGCGGGTGGTGGCGCTTGCGGCAGGCGGAAGCAGAAGGCTGATTTTCAACCCGGGCGCATTGAGCGCGAAGCCGATCTGGCCCCCGATCCGTGCGGCGCGGCTGCGCATGTTGGCAAGGCCCTTGCCGCCCGCCGCTTCGCCTTCCAGCCCCTTGCCGTTGTCGGCCATCTCCAGAACAACTGCACCATCGTCCCGCGCGCGCAAGGCGACCTCGAAATGGTCAGCCCCGGAATAGCGCAGCATGTTGGCGCAGGCTTCCTGCATGATGCGGTAGATATCGAGGATGGCGGTGGCGGACAGAGTCGCCCCGGCGGCGTCCTCGTCAATGGTCCATTCGCTCTCGATCCCGGCGGCGGCGAGCTTGCCCTCCATGCGGGCCCGGAACGCGCCCAGCGCCATGCCGAGGTCATCGCCCGCGGTATCAAGCGAGTCGACGATCAGGCGCAGTTCGTCGAGCGCTTCCATCAGCTCTTCCGCCAACTGCTCGGGTTCGGCCTCGTGCCCCTGCGCCTTGAGCTGGGCGGCAATGCTCATCAGCCGCCCGCCCATGCCGTCGTGCATGTCGCGCATGATCCGCTGGCGCTCGACCAGCAGCGCCTGCTGGCGCGCGACTTCCTGCCGTTCCTCGTAGGCGTCGGCGATTTCCTTCTCGCGCGCAGCCAGTTCGGTCGCGAGCCGCTCGTTGTATTCCTCCATCGACCGGAACAGGCGGATATTGCGCGACAGGAACGATGCGGCGAGCGCGACGAAGATCAGCGGCGCGGTAAAGGCCAGCCCATCGGCGTAGGTGTTTACCTGCAGGGCTGAAAGAGCCTCCTGCCCGATCATCATGGCAAGCAGCAGGAACAGCCCCGTTTCCAGCGCATGGCGCCGTCCGAACAGCACGGCATTGCGCAGCAGCAGGAGTACCGCAATTGCCGAGAAGGCTACACCGCCCCAGAGATCGACGAGGCTGGAATTGTCGTAACCGTCAGGAACCGGTTGCAGTTCAAGCAAGGCGATATTGGCAGCCAGCTTGGCCACTGCCGCCAGTGGCAGCATCCAGCGCAACCACCGTATGGGCCGCCCACCCCACTCGTTGGCAAAGGCCGCCCACGCCAGTCCGACCGAAGTGGTTGCAAGACCCCAGACCAGCGTGCGCCCGTTCCCCGCGAAAGGAATGTCAGCCCAAAAGAACAGGAAGATGCGAAAGGCCCAGGCCGCAGTCAGGACAGCCAGCCAGAACCACGCCGGGTCGCGACTGCCGCGCAGGAAAATCACCAGCGATGCCAGGGCGACCAGCACGCACAGGGCGATGCTCATCCAGCCGTATTGCTCGAACTGGAATTCACGCCAGGCGAAGGTCCGCTTCATTTCGGGCCACTCGCCGATGCGCGGTTCGTTGACGTCGGTATAGGGCATGGTCGCGCGGACGGTGACGATCTCGAGTGTGTTTTCGCCCGGCCGCACCAGTTCGGGCGGGACAAACCACAGGCTGCGCAGCCGCTCTACGGTTGGCTTCGGCAGGGTCATCCGGCCATCGTTCACCAGCAGCTGGCCGTTGACATAGACCCGGGCGTTGTCAGCCAGCACGCTTGGCGTGATGCCAAGCCCTTCGGGAGCCGGACGATCGACGGCAAAGCCGATCCGCACGGCATGATAGGCTGGCTCGCAGCATCCGGTGAACATCAATTCGATCGGCTCGAACTGTGCCGCATCGATCCCGGCGCGGTCGGGCGTGTCGATTTTCGCAGCTTCGACCGAAGTCACTGCGAGCAGGGACTCAGGCAGGTCAGGTGCATCGAGCAGCGGCCGCACCGCCAGCCAGTATACTGCCTGCACCGCAATGATCGCCAGCAGGAGCCGCGCCAGCCCCCGTCGCAGCTCGCTATCGCCGCGAAACCGCTCCAGCGCGCCCGCGATCACAGCTCGATCATCCCGGTCTTGAGCGCCTTGCTCACCGCCGCCCCGCGCGAATTGACCTGCAGCTTGCGATAAAGCGTCTTCACGTAATCCCCCACGGTGTGGAGCGAAATGTCGAACTTGCGTGCCACTTCCTTGTAGCTGGCGCCACGCGCGAATTCGGTCAGCACCTGCTGTTCACGCCGGGAGAGCGAGACATCGTCACCCTCGCCGCACGCACTGATCCGCGGGCGGAAGCGGCGGAGCAGGTGGCGGGCCACCCCCGGGCTGATCGGCGCTTCGCCCGCCAGCACCCGCGCAATCGGTTCGCCCAGCGCGGCAAAGGCCCCGTCCTTGAGGATATAACCATCGGCCCCGGCCTCGATCGCGCTGATCACGCTGTCCTCGTCGCCCAGAATGGAAATGACCATGATCCTTGCCGGATGATTGGCCCGTGACAGCTCGATCAGGTCGAAACTCTTGCGATGGCCGAGATTGATGTCGACCAGCAGGACATCGTAATTGCCTTCCACCACCAGCGGCATGGCCTCGGCATGGCAGGCAGCTTCCCCGGCCAGTTCAAGCGAGGGGTCGCGCGCGATCGCCGCACAGAAGGCGGCGCGCGTGCGCGCATCGTCCTCGATGACAACGATCCGGGCGGTCATGGCATTCCCCCACACTTGCAGGGCAAAGAATGGCACGACCGCCCGGCATAATCACCCCCCCAATCCTTGGGGGATCACATTACCCGCAATCGCCGCTTCGGGTGGCGGTCACGTTGACATGCATGGTCACGCTGCCCTTGCCATCCGGCGCCGTGGCCGTGCGTTCGAGCGAGCCGGTTATCCGCCCGCCATCGATCGTGTCGACCACGAAGCTGGCCGGGGTTTCCTGGCCATCGCCGCCCTTGCACGACAGCCTACCGCGCAGGCGGGGCGTGTCGGAGCCCGTTTGCGGTTCTTCGGCGGCAGTAGCGGTCTGCTGGCATTCGGTGCCCATCGCGGCTTCAACCAGCGCGACATAGCTGCGCTGCGCCCCGGCCGGGTCGATGCAGGCGGCGACTTCCGCCTTCTGCCCGCGCATCGCCTTGGCGGCAGCGGCGTCGATCCCTTCGCCCTCGACCTTCCACACATCGGTAGCGATGGTCCATTGGCCGGCATCGACCGGCACCGGTTCAGGCGCGGCAGGTTCAGCGGCGGCAACTTCTTCGCCACCGGTGTCGTCCCGCTCGGTGCTTTCACCGCATGCGCTGGCGAGCAGCGGAATTGCCAGCAACAGGGGCAGGTTACGGGCGAGGGATCGCATGGCTTGGTCTCCTTGTTCACGGTTGTCGCGAACAGGGTCGCAAAGCGATCCGCTCCCCGCCATTCCCACATCCCCGGGGGTCGCCAAAGATAAGGCCTTCGGCTACTGCGGGCCATGTCGTCGGAATTGCCAAGCTGGGCGTTGCTGATCGATGGTCGGCCGATCGCCGCCCTATCGGAACCTGAGCAAGATTTTCCGTGGTTTGAAGCGACAATAAGCGGAGCGAGACCAGACACATTGGCCTGGCTTGCGCGTCTGACAGAGTACATGGACGGCTGTGCCGCGCTGGAAAGCTTGCCTGACCATCAATACAACACGGCCAGCGACGCGCTGCAAGACACGCTTGGAATCACGGATCAGGATCTGGCCCGCTTCAACAGCAAGTTGACGGTGCGCGATCAACAGGGCCAGACATGGCTCGCCCGGCCTGCATACTTGCGAGGTAACAGCCTTGTCTGGCGGCCAGTACCGATCACCCCCAACTATTGACGCGGTAAGATCTCGCCGGGTTCGTTCGCGAGGATGCCTACGACCTGCGTCCACACTGCCACGTTCTGCCGCAGCTGGACCGGATCGATCTTGTCGAGCGTGTCGTTCGCGGTGTGGTGCAGGTCGAAATAGCGGGTGCCGTCCTGCCGCAGGTCGATGATCGCGGACTTCTGGTCGCGGACAATGTTGATGTCCGCCCCGCCGCTGGCAACGCCGGTGCCGCCGGAAACGCCGAAGCGGGCAACTGCCTTGACGATCCGGTTATGCAAGCCGGGATTGCGGTCACGGAAATTGCTCTGGAACTGCCAGATCCGGTCCGCCCCGAAATCGCTTTCAAGGCCGACGGCGATAGGCTCGTTGATATGGGCTGCCGAGTAGGCCTTGCTGCCCCACAGGCCGGTTTCCTCCGCCCCAGCCATAAGCACCCGGATCGTGCGCAGCGGACGGCCGCTTGCGGCGACATTCTTCGCCGCCGCAGCCACGATCCCGCACCCGGCGCCATCGTCGATTGCCCCGGTACCGTTCCACCAGCTATCGATGTGGCAGGCGACCAGTACCGGCGGCAGCGAAGGATCGCGCCCGACGATTTCGCCGACCACATTGCCGCTGGTGGTCATTCCGAGGCTGCGCGGGGTCAGGGTGAGCTTCATCATGATCGGCTTGCCACCTGCACGGGCGAACATCCGCTCGAGGTTGTTGGCGTCGGGAATCGCCAGCGCACCGGCGGGGGTCGGCGCGACGCCTTGAGGGAAATCGGTGCCTCCGGTGTGCGGGGTGCGTTCGCTGTCGGTCCCGACCGACTTGATCACGGTGGCGACCGCACCCTTGCTCGCAGCGATCCCGGCCCCGACCCAGCGCGCAGGACCGGCAAAACCGTACTGGCTGCCGTCCTGCGTCCGCGTCATCGAATGGCTGATATAGGCGATCTTGCCCTTGAGGCTGCCTTCGGGAGCGGCGCGCAGGTCGTCGACGGTTCGGAACAGGACCACTTCCGCGGTTAGGCCATCGGGCCCGGTCGAGGCCGTGTCGCCCAGCGCCAGGACCGCGAGCGGTTGCGGAAAAGGGCTGACAATTTCCGCCCGCGCTTCACCCGGCACCCATGTTTCCATCTGGAACGGTTCGTCCGCCACGTTGGCGAATCCGTTCGCCTTGAGCCAGCGCATCGCCCATGCGCGCCCGCGCGCCTCGGCTTCGGTTCCCGCCTGGCGCGGGCCGACTTCGGTGGTGATGCCTTCGACGAAGTCCCACGCATAGGTATCGTTTCGCAAAGCGCTGTCTGCGACCCCTTCCAGAGTTGGCGTCATCGGAACGGGCGGCGTGGCGACCGCGGGAACGGCGAGCACGAGTGCGAACAAGGCGGGCATAGCTGGTTTCATGGTAACTCCTTGGACGCGGCCCATAAGGCCGGATTGCGTTGCGCGCTACTCGCGGTTGAGGTCGAAACGGTCGTTGACGATGGCTTCATCGCCATTGGAGATCACCGTGAACGGGGCCCATGCGGCAGGGTGTGCCCAATGCGGCTGCCAACCCGGCACTGGCTGGCTGCGCGGTCCCTTGCCCCGGCGCACCGCCGCCATCGCCTGCTGAAGCGCGCGCGCCGGGCCGATCTTCGGCTGGTCCTTGCCGATCCGCAGCGTCAGTGTGGTCAGGGTCGGGGTGATCTCGTCGAACACCGGCCAGTGGCTGGCCAGAACCTGCAGCGCCCCTGCCCGCAGAAACGCTGCTGACAGCGCCGACAGCCCTTCACCGCCACCCGCGCCCGCCGCCGTGTTGCAGGCCGACAGGATGACCCAGTCCGCCCGCAACCGCAGGCTCAGGATCTCGCTCGCGGTCAGCAGGCCATCATTCGCACGGCTGGCCTTGTCCGGCGGGGTGAACACCAGCGCGGGTTCAGCCAGCTCGCCCCGGTTCTGGCGGGGCAGCAGGCCATGGGTGGCAAACAACACGGTGCGCGCCTGCGCCAGTTCGGCACTCGAGCGGACCGCGGCTTCGTTCGCATCCATGCCCAGCAAGGCGGTGTGGCGCGGTGGCTGCAATTCCTGCACCAGCCGCCGGTACTCGGTCATCGTGCCGGGCAGGGGCGCAAGGCGGCGGATTGCGGAAAGGTCCGCCAGCACCCCGTCCCGCACCGGGGCGAAGAAGCTGGCGCTGCGCAGCTTGCCCGGGCTGTCGCTGCCGGTGAAGGCAGGGCTGGCAACGGCAAACAGCATGTCCTCGCTGGTATTGCGCAAGGTCTTGAACCGGTTGGGCCGGAACGCATTGAACGACGGCAGCGTGGTGAAGGCATAGCGATCCCCCAGCCACTCCGTCTTGCGCATCGCCTCGTAGTCGGCCCAGTCTTCCCCCGCGCGCGGCGGAGCGGTGACCAGCAGGTGCAGCGGCAGCGTGCCCATGGCGCCCTTGGCGACCACGAACACATCGGCGCCCTTGCCCAGCACCGGCTCGACCGGGCGGATCAGCAAGTCATAGAGCTGCCATGCCGCATCGCGGTCAAACGCCGCTTGCCCGGCCTGTTCCAGCGGAGACGGTTCGATCGCGTCGAGCGCCCGGATCGCAGCCACTGTGCAACTGTCCTCGTCCAGCTGGCAGCGCAGCCGCTCGACCAGCGGCTGGACCAGCGCCTCGCCACCCTTGACCCGATGCCAGGCAAAATCGCGCCCCTTGCGCCGCCCTTGCGCGAAGACGTGGATGTCTCCCTCGGCCGGGACAATCAGCAGGAAGTCCTCCCCCAGCCCCTTGGCAAAGGACTGGCGCAAGGCAAGGTACCAGGGATTGAGCGCCGCCCAGCGCGGCTGGCCTTCAGCCGCGCCGTCCAGCATCCAGCCGATGTCCTCGTCGAGCGACGCCAGCTCTGCCGATACCGCCCGGAGCTCTGCCAGTACCGGGTCCGCCCCGCCCACCGCATCGGACAGCGCATAGCGGCGCAGCAGCGCGTCCTGCCGGCGGCGGAGCATGTCGAAGCGCTCCAGCGCAGCGCGCTCTTCAGCCGACCCGGTCTGGCGCAGGGCATTGGCGAAGACCGCATCGTCCTCTGCCCCGTCGACGTTGAGCGACTGGGCCTGTTCGAACGCAACCGAGGCAAGCTGGACGATGTCAGGCGCAAACGGCCGGTCGATCACGTCGGGCATCCCGCGCGCTTCCCACAGGTCGCGGTAAAGCGTCAGGATCGCTTCACGCCGGGCCGGATCGGTATCATCGAAATCGAGCTGGAAATCGTAATAGAACCAGCTTCCCTTGGGCGGCTTCTCTGCCCCCGGCACGATCTGCAACGGAAACAGCTCAGTCAGCTTGGCCCCCTGCTCCCGGGCAATCTCCGCATTGAGCGAAGGCAGGCCCAGGTCGAGCGTGCCGATAGGCCATGAACGTTGCTCTCCCGGCGCAAAGGCTGCTGCATAACTGCGATCGAGCGCGTCACGCGCCGCGGCGAAATTGCCCGAGCGGGCCTCATGCCGGGCCAACTCCCGCCAGGCCAACGTGGCAAAGCGCCGGTGGTAAAGGCTTGGCCCCGCCGCACCCGCCGCGAGCGCCCCCCACGCCGCGCGTGCGCGTTCTGAACCGGGTTCAAGCTTGTCTGCCTGCTCGGCTTGGAAGCGCAGGAGCAGCAGCAGGGTTTCATGGTTGGCCGGGTTGTCCGGCAACAGGTCCCGCACAGTGGTAGACTGGAGCACACCATCCAGCGCGGCCTCGTCCAGATTGCCCAGCGCCCCGGCCATCTGCCCCAGCACCTGCGCCCGGGTCAGCGCAGGTTGCCCTGAAAAGAGGTCTGCATGGCGCCTGAGCAAGGCCAGCGCTGCCTCGCCGTTGCCCTGCTCGACAAACAGGCTTGCCGCTTCCAGGACCAGCCACGCGAACCCGGGATCGCCCTGCCCTTCCAGCGCCGCCAGATCGAGCAGGAGCCCCCGCATCATTTCCTCGCCAGCATCGCCCTTGGCCCGTGCCAGCCGCACCCGGCACAAGGCGAGCGTGGCCGCTGTGAACGATGGCCGCTCTGCCATCCGCCCTTCGAAATAGACATAGAGCCATTCGAGCTGGCTCGACAATTCGGACGACCTGTAGAGTTCCGACTGGTCCTGCGGCAGGCAATCGCCCAGGCCCGCCGCCGCCATGGCCCGGTCCCCCAGCTCGGCCGGCAGCGGTGTCACCCCCTCCGGGATCGGCGCGCTGGCGAGTACCGGCACCGGCGCGGCCAGCAGCGCGAGCGGCAGAATGGCAAACCTCATCGCTGCAGGGCTATCGCGCACGGTGCGCCAAGTCCAGCATGCCGGAACGCTTGCTTGGGGCGCGTTCACCCCCTATCTGCGCGCCAACTCCGCAACCGCTGAAATTCCCGAAGGACCCGCCCGATGGCCGCGCAATACGCCTACGTCATGAAGAACATGACCAAGACTTTCCCCGGTGCCCAGAAGCCGGTGCTGAACAACATCAACCTGCAGTTCTACCAGGGCGCGAAGATCGGCATCGTCGGCCCCAACGGCGCGGGCAAATCGACCCTGATCAAGATCATGGCCGGGATCGACACCGATTTCACCGGCGAGGCCTGGCCGGGCGAGAACATCACCGTCGGCTATCTCGAGCAGGAACCGGAACTCGATCCGACCAAGACTGTGCTGGAAAACGTGCGCGAAGGGGCGAAAGAAACCGCCGATCTCGTCGCCCGGTTCAACGAAATCAGCGCGCTGATGTGCGAGCCCGATGCCGATTTCGACGCGCTCGGCGCGGAAATGGGCGAGCTGCAGGACAAGATCGACGCGGTTGACGGCTGGACGCTCGACAACCAGCTCGAAGTGGCGATGGAAGCCCTGCGCTGCCCGCCGGGTGACATGGGCGTCGAAACGCTGTCGGGCGGGGAAAAGCGCCGCGTCGCGCTGACCCGCCTGCTGATCCAGAAGCCCAGCATCCTGCTGCTCGACGAGCCGACCAACCACTTGGACGCAGAATCTGTTCAGTGGCTGGAAAACCACCTCAAGGAGTATGCCGGTGCGGTGCTGATGATCACCCACGACCGCTACTTCCTCGACAACGTCGTCGGCTGGATCCTCGAACTCGACCGGGGCAGCTACTACCCCTACGAAGGCAACTACTCGACCTACCTCGAGAAGAAGGCCAAGCGGCTGGAGCAGGAAAGCCGCGAGGAGAGCGGCAAGCAGAAGGCGCTGCAGCGCGAGCTGGAGTGGATCCGGCAGACCCCGGCTGCCCGCCAGACCAAGTCCAAGGCGCGTATCCGCAAGTTCGAGGAACTGCAGGACGCGCAGGCCGGCCGCGCGCCGGGCAAGGCGCAGATCGTCATCCAGGTGCCCGAGCGGCTCGGCGGCAAGGTGATCGAGGCCAAGAACATCTCCAAGGCCTATGGCGACAAGCTGCTGTTCGAAAACCTGTCGTTCATGCTGCCTCCGGGCGGGATCGTCGGCGTGATCGGGCCGAACGGCGCGGGCAAGTCGACCCTGTTCAAGATCCTCACCGGCAAGGAGACGCCAGACAGCGGCACGGTCGAGATCGGCCAGACCGTGCACCTCGGCTATGTCGACCAGAGCCGCGACCACCTGGACCCGAAGAAGAACGTGTGGGAAGAGATCTCCGACGGCCTCGACTACATGAAGGTCAACGGCCACGATATGTCGACGCGCGCTTACGTGGGCGCGTTCAATTTCAAGGGCTCGGACCAGCAGAAGAACGTCGGCAAGCTGTCCGGCGGTGAGCGTAACCGCGTGCACATGGCCAAGATGCTGAAAGAGGGCGGCAACGTGCTGCTGCTGGACGAGCCGACCAACGACCTCGACGTCGAAACCCTCGCCGCGCTGGAAGACGCGATCGAGAACTTCGCCGGCTGCGCAGTGGTGATCAGCCACGACCGCTTCTTCCTTGACCGGCTAGCGACGCACATCCTCGCGTTCGAAGGCAACAGCCACGTGGAGTGGTTCGAAGGCAACTTCGAGGCATACGAGGAAGACAAGCGGCGGCGCCTTGGCGATGCGGCAGACCGGCCGACGCGGTTGGCGTACAAGAAGCTGACTCGGTAGCGAATTTTTCGTGCCGATCTTCAAGTACTTCACCAATGAAAGATTTGCTCGAAGGCTGATCACCAAGGGTGAAATCTTGATGCGTCCTTTGGCGTATTTTCGAGCACTCGAGGCTGAAGAAGGCGTGCGTGGGGACGCATTTGATGGCCTGCTCAGGTACGCCCCAGCCGAAGGGCTTCAGCTGGACATGAAGGACGGGCGAACTATCAACATCAAGGGTGGGAGTTTCAACGCAACGCCTCTCCAATACGAAATTTTCGTTTGGTGCTCGAGCAACGAGCTTTCGTCAGAAATTGCGTCAGTGTTCGGGAGATTCTGTGTTGAGTTGAGTGCAGACGTTTTAGTTTCAAGATTGCAATCACGCGCCAATGCAACTTCTGCACTCGACTATGCAAAAATTTGTGCAGGAAATGTTGAGTACCGATCAGTCGAAACCAAGCCACTAGCTGATTGGGCGTTACCTGAGCGGGTCGCATTCATCAAACCACAGCATTTCGCAAATCAGAATGAGTACCGGATCGCAATAGGCAAGCACCGGGCATTCGATGTTGAAAATGTCGAATTGACGATAAATTACGATAATAAAAGCAATGTTTTAACATCAAGCTCAGAGAGACTTTTGCTTAAGCTTGGGAGCATGCACGAGCACTCGACCCTCCATACCTTCTAGATGACCGTCACCCCGGACTTGATCCGGGGTCCCGCTACCCTTTCGCCCGCCGCAAGAAAGCGGGATCCCGGCTCGGGGGCCGGGATGACGGTGGGAGGGGTCACCCGCCGACACACTCCATCCGCTTCACATCCGGTTCCTCGCCGCGCAGCCTCAATTGCGCGAGGTCATAGGCGGCCTGCATCCGCAGCAGGGTATCAGCATCAATCCCGAACGCCTTCTCAAAGCTCAGCGCCATGCGTGCGCTCATCGCGGCGCGCCCGTTAAGCAGCGCACTCATGTTCTGACGGCTGACACCAATATGCTCAGCCATCTCGGTCACGGAAATCCCGTAATGATCAAGATAGGTCCGCTTCATCCAGCCGCCGGGATGCGAATAGATCGAAGGATGCAGTTTGATAGCCATCAGTGGTAATCCTCAATATCAAGATCGGCGATGCATTGGTCGTCGACCTTGGTGAAAGTGAGCCGCCAATTGCGCGTGATCGTCATGGCAAATGTGCCCCTGCGATCGCCAGTCAGGGGGTGGAAACCGTAATTCGGCGGGTTGGCCAGCGCGTCGAAATCTCTA
>JAHDXX010000047.1:14875-15835 GCA_023384025.1 Sphingomonadaceae bacterium | reverse complement strand
CGTTCGGCCGCCTCCTGCACCCGGTTCTCGCCGAACACCCGCTGGCCCTGCGCGAGCAGGGGTTCGATCGCGTCGGCCCCCTTGGTCTTGCTGACCGCGATCAGGGTCACGTCGGCCGGATCGCGGCGCGAGGCCTTGCAGGCACGGGCGATCTGGCTGCGGACCTGGTCGAGCGGGGTTGGTGGCGTGTCCATGGTGCGCGCGCTATAACGTTCCGGTGGACCAAGGCCAGACCCTTCCCCTGCTGTGGCTGCTGTCGGATGCGCGCAACGATGCGGGGCTGGAACGCGCGCTGGCGGCGCTGCCGCACGGATCGGGGTTCGTATTTCGCCACTACCACCTCGCCCCCGAGGCGCGCCGCAAGCGGTTTGACACGCTGGCTCGAATGGCGCGGAATTGTGACCACCGGGTAGTCCTCGCGGGCAATGTGCAGGACCGGGTCGCGTGGGGGGCGGACGGGGTCTATGGGTCCGTTGCGGAGATTGCTCCGCTGGACGGATGCCTTCGCCTCGGTGCCGCGCACAACGGCGATGAACTGCAAGCCGCCAATGCCGCCCGGCTTGACGGGGTGTTCCTGTCACCGGTGTTCCCGACCCGCTCGCACCCCGGCGCAACAACGCTGGGCGTGCAGGGCTTCCGGGTACTTGCACAGCAGGCGCTGATCCCGGTGATCGCGCTCGGCGGCATGACGGCTGATCGCGCCCGCGATCTCGGCTGGCCGCGCTGGGGCGCGATCGACGGCCTTGGTTGAGGCGGCAAGAGCCCAGACAGACTCCCTTGGTGCCTTAGTGTCTTAGTGCGATAAACTCTCGCCTCACCGCCTTTCGCTTGACCGGGATTCCCCGAGGATTCATGGTGAATAGCGTTACGGGAAGCAGGGAACGGCACATGGCCACACGGGCAATCGGCAAAGCACCGCAAGCGGACTGGAAAGCGGCCTTCCGCCGCTCGTTGCGGCGT
>JAHDXX010000047.1:0-14865 GCA_023384025.1 Sphingomonadaceae bacterium | reverse complement strand
GCCAGCCAGATGGCAGGCGCTGCCGTGCTGCTCGGTGCGACGGTCTTTCTCGGGCTGGCACTGGCGAGCTACACCCAGACCGATCCCAGCGGCTCGACCGCGGCTGCCGGAACCGACATCGCCAACTGGATGGGCGCGAGCGGGGCCTGGGCAGCGGACCAGGTGCTGTTCCTGTTCGGCTTGCCCGGCGTGCTGCTGCTTCCGCTGCTCTACATCGGCGCGCGCAAGCTGTGGCGCGAGGTCGAGGAAGAAGACCGCGACGAAGAGACGCGCTGGTGGCGGCCGCTGGCGCTGCTGCTGTTCGCCATGGCGCTGCTGGCAACGGTGTTGTCGCTGGCGTTCGACGCACCCGGCGGTTCGCTGCCTGCCTCGCTTGGCGGGGTATCGGGCCTGCTCGGCGCGGGTGCTGTCGAAGCGGTTTCCGCCCGGTTCCCCGAACCGGCGCAAGGCTGGGTCACGCTCGGCCTTGCCTTGGTCTGCCTGCTGAGCGGGACGGGTCTCGCCACGCGGGTGTTTGCGCTTGACTGGAATACGCTGCTGACCCCGCCCCGCTTCCTGCGCGACCTGCCATGGCCGTCGTTGCCCGGTCGGCGCATTCCGGAGCACGACGAGGATGAACCCGCCCACCCGGTGCGGGAGAAGTCGCTTGCCCGTGATCGCGTTGTCGAACCGGTGATCGAGCCGCCCCCGCGCCGCCCGCCCGAGATTACCGACCCCTCGGCCCCGCCGAAGAAGGCCTCGCCTGCCGCCGCGAAACAGCGTGACATGTTTGCCAGCTACCAGCTGCCGAGCATCGACCTGCTCGAGCAGGCTCCGCCTGACAAGGCGGTCAAGCTCGACAAGCTGGCGCTGGAGCGCAACGCGCGCCTGCTGGAAACCGTGCTCGACGACTTCAATGTGAAGGGCGAAATCACCGCCGTGCGCACCGGCCCGGTGGTGACGATGTACGAACTGGAGCCTGCCCCGGGGATCAAGGCCAGCCGGGTGGTCGGCCTCGCCGAAGACATCGCCCGCAACATGAGTGCGATCAGCGCCCGCGTGTCACCGATTCCGGGGCGAACCGTGATGGGGATCGAACTGCCCAATGCCGACCGGCAGATGGTCAGTTTCCGCGAGCTTGCCCAGTGCGCCGCCTTTGCCGAGGCCAAGGGCAACCTGCCGATCATCCTGGGCAAGGACATTGCCGGCGAACCGATCGTCGCTGACCTTGCCGCCATGCCCCACCTGCTGGTGGCAGGCACCACCGGCTCGGGCAAGTCGGTCGGGCTCAACACCATCCTGCTGTCTTTGCTCTACCGCTTCACGCCGGAAGAATGCCGCCTGATCCTTGTCGATCCGAAGGTCCTGGAGCTCAAGACTTACGACGATATCCCGCACTTACTCAGCCCCGTGGTGACCGAGCCTGCCAAGTCGGTCCGCGCCTTGAAGTGGGCGGTCGAGGAAATGGAGCGGCGCTACCGGATGATGTCGAGCGTCAGTTCGCGCAACATCAACTCGTTCAACGAGAAAGTGCGCGCCGCCGCAGCCAAGGGCACGCCGCTCGGCCGCCGGGTGCAGACCGGGTTCGACCCCGAGACCGGTGAGGAACTCTACGAGGAAGAGCAGCTCGACTACCAGCCGCTGCCGCAGATCGTGCTGATCGTCGACGAACTGGCCGACCTCATGGTCACGGTCGGCAAAGAAATCGAAGTGCTGATCCAGCGCCTCAGCCAGAAAAGCCGCGCCGCCGGTATCCATCTGATCATGGCCACCCAGCGCCCCTCGGTCGATGTCATCACCGGGGTGATCAAGGCGAACCTGCCGACCCGCATCAGCTTCAAGGTGACCAGCCGGATCGACAGCCGGACCATCCTGGGCGAGCAGGGCGCGGAGCAGCTGCTAGGCAAGGGCGACATGCTCTACAAGCCCAACACCGGCGCCATGATCCGCGTTCACGGCCCCTTCGTCAGCGACGAGGAAGTCGAGAAGGTCGCCGATCACTGGCGTGGCCAGGGCAAGCCAGACTATGTCGATGCGGTGACCGAAGAGCCGGACGAGGCGTTCGGTTACGGGTTCGACGACGAACTAACGGCGTCGGACAACCCGGAAGAACGCAAGTACCGGCAGGCCTGCCAGATCGTGTTCGAGAACCAGAAGGCGAGCGGATCGTGGCTCCAGCGCCAGATGGGTGTGGGCTACAACACTGCCGCCAAGTGGATCGAGCGGATGGAGGAAGACGGGCTGGTTGGCCCGGCCAACCACGTCGGCCGGCGCGAGATCTACCGCGACAAGGATGGCAACCCGCTCTGAGCGCGCGAACAACGAAGTGCGTGTCGTGACCGTTCACCGGGCAAGAATGTAACACTCCTGCAACACCCCGTGAAATTCGACCCGTATCGGCGCGCAGGAATTGCCCTGTGCGCGGGCGAGGCGCAAAGCCCCTGCAGCAACTCAGGGGAGAATTTGCATGTCGTTTCAACCTATGTTCCGCACCGGTGCCGCTGTGTTCGCCATTGCCGCTGCCTCGCTCGCCCAGCCTGCGATGGCGCAGGACGATGGCGCTTCGGCGGGCGGCGATGATCCGCTGATCATCGTTACCGGTACCCGGCGTACGGACCGGACCGTGGCTGACAGCACGGTGCCAATCGACGTTATCGGCGGTGACGCGCTGCTCAATCAGGGCGTGACCGAGACCAACCGCTTGCTCAACAACCTCGTCCCTTCGTTCAACTTCCCGCAGCCTTCGCTGACCGATGGCACCGACTCGCTTCGCCCGGCGACGCTGCGCGGACTTGCGCCTGACCAGGTGCTGGTGCTGGTCAACGGCAAGCGCCGGCACATTTCCTCGCTGCTCAACCTCAACGGCTCGGTCGGGCGTGGTTCGGCCGGCGTGGACATGAACACCATCCCGGCCCTGGCGATCGACCGGATCGAAGTGCTGCGTGATGGCGCTGCCTCGCAATATGGCTCGGATGCCATTGCCGGTGTGATCAACATCCAGCTGAAGAAGCGCGAGGGCGGCCGTGCCCAGGCTACCTTCGGCAAGTACATCACGACCATGGAAGACGTCGACCAGGTCGCCAGTGTGGCGCCGACCACAGGCGCCAGCGACAGCCCGGCGATCACTTTCACCGGCAAGGATCGCAAGCGGCGTGATGGTGAAACGATCACCCTCGCGACCAACTTCGGAATTCCTGTCGGTGACAGTGCCTATGTCAACCTGACCGCCGAGTACAAGGACCGCGACCCGACCAATCGTTCGGGCCCGGATCCGCGGCGCAACTATGCCGGTGTCGGCGATCCGCGCGAAACCACGTTCAACCGATATGCCCACCGCTTCGGCGACGGCAAGTCGGAAGACTTCAACCTGTTCCTCAACACCGGGGCAGACCTTGGCGACGCGTTCGAAATTTAAGGCTTCGGCAGCTACGGCAAGCGCAAGGGCAACGGCGCCGGGTTCTATCGCCGCGCGCTCGATGCCCGCAACACCGACTTCGCCAACGGCGGCGTGCCGTTCTATCCCGATGGCTTCCTGCCGCTGATCAACAGCGACATCGAGGATATCGCTGCGACACTCGGCGTGCGCGGCGATGCCGGCGGGTGGAACATCGACCTGTCGGTCGGCTACGGCACCAACCGGCTCGACTATCGCATCACCAACACCTGGAACGCTTCGCTCGGTGGCAATGTCAGCCCGACGGAGTTCGACGCGGGCGGCCTGCGTTCCGGCCAGACTGCGGTCAACTTCGACGCACAGCGTTCGATCAACATCGGCGTGGGCGAAACCTCGCTCGCGATCGGCGGTGAATGGCGCAACGAGAACTACAAGATCCGTCCCGGCGAGCTGGGCAGCTACGTTGCAGGGCCGTTCCTCTTCAGCAACGGCTCTGCGCCGGGCGCGCAGGTGTTCCCCGGCTTTTCGCCGACCACCGCGGTTGATGTCTCGCGCGACAGCTTTGCCGGTTACATCGAGCTCGACACTGACCTGTCGGACCAGTTCAACGTGCAGATCGCCGGTCGCTACGAGCACTTCTCCGATTTCGGCGATACGCTCAACGGCAAGATCGCCGCGCGGTTCGAACCGATCGAAGGCCTCGCCTTCCGCGGGTCGGCCTCGACCGGCTTCCGCGCTCCGGGCATGGCGCAGCAGTTCTTCTCGACCACCTCGACCAACAACGTCGGTGGTCAGCTGATCGAGGTGGGTACCTTCCCGGTCAGTTCGCCGATCGCGATCGCGCTGGGTTCGCAGCCGCTCGAGCCGGAAGAATCGCTCAACCTGTCGGGCGGGATCGTGTTCAACATGGTCGACGGCCTGAACATCACGGTCGACTACTACAACATCAAGATCAACGACCGGATCGTGCTGACTGAAAACCTCACCGGTGCTGACGTGGTTGCGCTATTGCAGGCAGCCGGGGTGGCCGGCTCCTCGGCCCGGTTCTTCATCAACGGGATCGACACCCGCACCGAAGGGCTCGACATCGTCGGCAGCTATCGCATGCCCGACGTTGCCGGAGGTCGCCTGACGCTGAACATCGGCTACAACATCAACGACACGTCGATCACCGACCGCCGGGTATTCAGCGGCTTCACCGCTGACCGCCTGTTCGCGCGGCAGGAAAGCTTCCGCCTGACCGACGGACAGCCGTCGAACAAGCTCAACCTCGGCCTGACGTGGGAGCGCGAGCCGTTCGGCCTGTCGCTCAATGCCAACCGCTTCGGCAGCGTATTCCTGCCTGACGGGGTCTCGGCAGCGGCTATCCGCAACAACAACACCATTGCCAAGGGTGCTGCACCGGGCGACATTTCCCTGTCGCCGAAGTGGGTGGTCGACCTGGAACTGCGGGTCAATCCGATGGAGCAGCTGCAGCTGGCGATCGGGGCGAACAACCTGCTCGACGAATATCCCGACCGCTTGCCGTTCGGCACTGTGGGCGGGGTCAACTACGGGCTCAACAACAGCTTCCTGCCCTATTCGTCGCAGTCGCCGTTCGGCTTCAGCGGGCGGTTCCTCTACGGCCGGATCAGCTTCGACTTCTGATTTTGGGGGAGGGGTGGCGGGCGCGCGAGATGATCGCGCGCCCGTCAGCCTATCGCATCAAGCGGCACGACCACTTGTGCCGCCACGCCGCTGTCGAGCCAGCGTCGCGTGATAGATCCGCGCAGCTGGCCTTCGACCGCCAGCTTGACCAGCCGCGATCCGAAGCCTTCGCTGCCATCGACTTCGGGCGGGGGTCCGCCTTGTTCAAGCCAGTCGATGCTGATGGTGCCCGCATCATTGTCCAGCGTGGTGGTGACCGTGACCTGGCCTCCTGGAACCGACAGTGCACCATATTTGGCGGAATTGGTCGCCAGTTCATGGAACACCAGCGCCAGCGGCGTCGCTGCACGCTCGCCCAGCGGGCAATCATCGCCATGGAACACCAGCCGGTCGGCCCCGGATTCGTCGTAGGGCCGCAGCAGGTCGCGCAAGAGCCCGACCAGCCGGTCACCGTGGCGCCCACCAAGCGGACGGACATAGTCATGCGCACGGCCCAGCGCGCCAATCGCCTCGCCGAGATCTGCCGCAAAGGGCGCAGCTTCCGGATATTGCCGTGCCCGCAATGCCACGAGGCTCGCAATCACCGCGAAAATGTTCTTGATCCGGTGCGAAAGTTCGCGCGCCAGCAGGTCGCGCTGATCGGATACGGCGCGCTGGTCGTGGACATCGGTCACCGTGCCGAACCAGCGCTCGATCGCGCCATCGCCATCACGCATCGGCAGGGCACGGCTGAGGACCCAGCGCCACTCTCCTGACGCGTGGCGCATGCGATATTCGCTCTCAAATGCCTCACCCGCCGCAGCGGCCTCATCCCACCGGCGGAAGGTCTCGTACTCGTCGTCAGGATGAACCAGCGGACGCCACCCGTCCGCATCGGGCGGGGGCTCGGTTCCGGTAAACTCCTTCCAGCGGGCGTTGTAGAAATCGAACACCAGCCCGGGCGTGCATGACCAGGCGATATCCGGGATCCCGTCCGCCACCATGGCAAACCGGCGCGCTGTTTCGGTCATCTCGGCCTCGCGGGCGAGGCCCTGGCGCCGGTGCCCGAGCCGCCGCATCACTGCCTGCGCCAGCACCGTCAGTCCGTCGCGCTGGAGTGCAGTAAGGCCCGCTGCGCGCGGCGTGTGGTCAAGCACGCACAGGCTGCCGAGCGGAATGCCTTCGGGCGAAACGAGCGGCGCCCCGGCATAGAAGCGGATATGGGGCGGCCCTGTCACCAGCGCGAAATCCGCGAACCGGGGGTCGTTTGCGGCATCGGGCACGACCATCAGGTCCGGCTCAAGCATGGCATGGGCGCAGAAGCTGGTCGACCGGGGGGTCTCGCGCAAGTCGGTGCCTTCGCGGGCGAGGAAAGTCTGCCGCTGCGAATCGACCAGACTTACCAATGCGGTAGGCGCGTCGCACAGTTTGGCCGCGAAAGCGCATATGGCGGTCAGCTCCGCATCGTCCTCGAGCGCATCGACGCCATAGGGTGCGAAGAGCGCCTCGGCTCTGTCGGGAGCTGGTGCGGCAGGGCTCAGGAACTGGCGGTTGTGCGGCATGGGCCCTCCGGCGCCTGCCTTTATGCGAAACAGAAAGCTGCGCCAAAACATTTCGTTGCGCCACCCGTTTGCCGAAGCCAGCGGGCGCGGCTATGCGGGGGGCGAACAGGTTTCAGGAGCAACCATGCGCGCCACCCCCGATTTCGATTTCCAGCTGGGCGAAGCCGCCGAGATGATCCGCGACAGCGTGAGCCGGTTCGCCGACGAGCAGATCATGCCGCTGGCTGACCGGGTTGACCGGGACGACTGGTTCCCCCGAGGCGAGCTGTGGACCGCGATGGGTGAACTGGGTCTGCACGGGTTGACCGTGGAGGAAGAATGGGGCGGGCTGGGGCTCGGCTACCTTGAACACGTGATCGCGGTCGAAGAAGTGAGCCGCGCCAGCGCCTCGATCGGGCTGAGCTATGGCGCGCACTCCAACCTGTGCGTCAACCAGATCCGCCGCTGGGGCAACGACGAGCAGAAAGCGAAGTATCTGCCCAGGCTCATCAGCGGCGAGCATGTCGGCAGCCTCGCCATGTCAGAAGCCGGCGCCGGGTCTGACGTTGTCTCGATGAAGCTGCGCGCGGATGCGGTTGACGGCGGTTTCCGGCTCAACGGCACCAAGTTCTGGATCACCAACGCGACCTATGCCGATACGCTGGTGGTCTATGCCAAGACCGCACCGGAAGGCGGCAGCCGGGGCATCACGGCCTTCCTGATCGAGAAGGACGACGCAGGGTTCTCGATCGGCCAGAAGATCGACAAGATGGGCATGCGCGGCAGCCCCACGGCAGAACTGGTGTTCGACGACTGCTTCGTGCCTGAAGAGCGCGTGATGGGCCCCTTGCACGGCGGGGTCGGGGTGCTGATGAGCGGGCTCGATTACGAGCGCGTGGTGCTCGCCGGGTTGCAGCTCGGCGTGATGCAGGCCTGCCTCGACACGGTGATCCCCTACCTGCGCGAACGCAAACAGTTCGGCAAACCCATCGGCAGCTTCCAGCTGATGCAGGCCAAGGTCGCCGATATGTATGTCGCCCTGCAATCGGCCCGCGCCTACACCTATGCGGTCGCCAAGGCCTGCGATGCGGGGCAGACGACACGCTTCGACGCGGCGGGCTGCATCCTGCTGGCGTCGGAGAACGCTTTCCGCGTTGCTGCCGAGGCCGTCCAGGCACTGGGCGGGGCCGGTTACACCAGAGACTGGCCGGTCGAACGCTACCTGCGCGATGCCAAGCTGCTCGACATCGGCGCTGGTACGAACGAGATCCGCCGCATGCTGATCGGGCGCGAACTGATCGGGGCTGCAGGATGAGCGGCGACGAGGACTACGTCTATGACGAGGCGAGCGGCGAGTGGCTGCCCGCATCCGAACTCGCAGCGAAGCGCGCGGCGGAGGACACGGTCGAGGTGCGCGACGCGGTCGGCAACCTGCTGGCTGACGGTGATGCGGTGACGCTGATCAAGGACCTTGAGGTCAAGGGCGCAGGGCAAACGCTGAAACAGGGCACGCTGATCAAGTCGATCCGCCTGACCGGTGACCCGCAGGAAATCGACTGCAAATATCCCGGCATCAAGGGCCTGGTGCTTCGCGCCGAGTTCGTAAGGAAGCGTTAAAATGACCGCCCCCACCCTCACCACCAAGCTCGACCGCGAGGCGCCCGAGGCCAAGGCCCGTTTCGCGCACAACCATGCCCTTGCGGAGGAACTGCGCGCCCGCGTTGCCGAAGCGGCGCTTGGCGGGCCGGAGAAGCATCGCGAGCGGCATGTGTCGCGCGGCAAGCTGCTGCCGCGTGATCGGGTCGAGCGGCTGCTCGATCCGGGCTCGCCGTTCCTTGAAATCGGGCAATTGGCCGCGAACGGGATGTACGAAGGCGACGTCTCCGGCGCCTCGATGATCTGCGGGATCGGCCGGGTCTCGGGCCGGCAGGTGATGATCGTCGCCAACGATCCCACGGTGAAGGGCGGCTCCTACTACCCGATGACGGTCAAGAAGCACCTGCGCGCGCAGGAGATCGCGCAGGAGAACCGCCTGCCGTGCATCTATCTGGTGGACTCTGGCGGGGCGAACCTGCCGTACCAGGCCGAGGTGTTCCCCGACCGCGAGCACTTCGGGCGCATCTTCTTCAACCAGGCGAACATGTCCGCGCTCGGCATTCCGCAGATTGCATGCGTCATGGGCTCCTGCACCGCAGGCGGGGCCTATGTGCCCGCCATGTCCGACGAGACCGTGATCGTGCGCAACCAGGGCACGATCTTCCTTGCGGGGCCGCCGCTGGTGAAGGCCGCGACGGGCGAGGAGATCAGCGCCGAGGATCTGGGCGGCGGCGACCTCCATGCGAAGAAGTCAGGCGTGGTCGATCACTTGGCCGAGAACGACGAGCACGCGCTCACCATCGTGCGCGACATCGTCAGCCACCTCAATTCCCCGTTCGGTTCGAGCGCAGTCGAGAACCGGGGGCTGGGCAGTGTCTCGACTACGCTCGACACGAACGGGTTGAAAGACCCCCGTCCCCCCAAATACGAAGCGGAAGACCTCTACGCCCTCATCCCCGAGGACGTGCGCGCGCCCTATGACGTGCACGAGGTGATCGCGCGGCTGGTCGACGGCAGCGAGTTCCACGAGTTCAAGCAGCACTACGGCAGCACGCTGGTGTGCGGCTTCGCCCATATCTGGGGGATGCCGGTGGCAATCCTCGCCAACAACGGCGTGCTGTTCTCCGAGAGCGCGCAGAAGGGCGCGCATTTCATCGAGCTTGCCTGCCAGCGCCGCATCCCGCTGCTGTTCCTCCAGAACATCAGCGGTTTCATGGTCGGCGGGAAGTACGAGGCCGAAGGCATCGCCAAGCATGGCGCGAAGCTGGTCACCGCCGTCGCCACCGCCACCGTGCCCAAGGTCACCGTGGTGATCGGCGGCAGCTTCGGGGCGGGGAATTACGGCATGTGCGGGCGCGCCTACAGCCCCCGCTTCCTGTTCACCTGGCCCAATGCGCGCATCAGCGTGATGGGCGGCGAGCAGGCGGCGAGCGTCCTCGCCACCGTCCACCGCGACGCCGACAGCTGGACCCCCGAGCAGGCCGAGGCCTTCAAGGCCCCGATCCGCCAGAAGTACGAGGACGAGGGCAACCCCTACTACGCCACCGCCCGGCTTTGGGACGACGGCGTGGTCGACCCGGTCCAGACCCGCGACGTGCTGGGTCTGGCGTTTGCGGCATGCCTCGAGGCTCCGATTGCGGAGCGGCCTGCGTTCGGCGTGTTCCGGATGTGACGATGGAGGGCGGCAAGCCGAATTCCACGGGTTCCGGCATGCCGCGCTGGCTGGTCAATGCGCTTGCCACCAAGCTGGTGCTCGTGCTGTCGATCACGCTGGCTATCGTGATCTATGCGAACAGCTGAAACCATCTCGCATTCCGCTCCGTAGCTGCTAGGTCTCGCACACAGGGGAGAGCTGGTTTTGACATCTGCCGCGCCGTACAAGCGTTCCATTCTGTCGCGCATCGTGCGCCGGATCATCCTTGCGATCTGGTACGTTCAACGCTGGAAAGTGGTCGATCCGCTTCCGCGTCACCTCAAGAAGTTCGTGATTGCCGGTGCCCCGCATACGACAAACTGGGACTTCGTGTTCTTCACCGGTGCGACGCACGAAGAGGGCATCCGGCCCAACTTCATGGGCAAGCATACGCTGTTCCAGTGGCCGATGACGCGGTTCATGCTCGACATGGGCGGGATCCCGGTCGACCGCCGCAAGAGCGCCAACGCGACTGAGCAGGTCGCTGCCGAATTCGCGGCCCGCGACGAGCTCGCGCTGGTGATCGCCTGCGAAGGCACCCGCAAGTCCGACGGCAAGTGGAAATCGGGCTTCTACCACATCGCCCGTGCGGCCGATGTGCCGATCGTGCCTGCCTTTGCTGATCAGGTGCGCAAGATTATCACCTTCGGCCCGCCGATGGTGGCAACCGGACGTTACGGCGAAGACTTGCTCAAGATTGCCGAATGGTTCCGCACCCAGTTGCCCGATTACGAGCGGTTCAAGGTGCTGGAACAGCAGGCGCGGGATATCATCGCGGGGAAAAACGATGCTTGAGTTGCTTGGTCTCAATGCCGCCATCCTGATCGTGCTGGTGCTGATCCAGTGGGCGATCAGTGTCAGGATCAACGACGTCTCGTTCATCGATGCGTTCTGGGGCGCAGGGATGGGCCTGATGGCGCTGGCGAGCTGGCTGCACGTGCCCGGCGGGCCGGGCCTGCTCGGCACCCTGATCATGGCGATGACCGCGCTGTGGGGTTTCCGGCTCGGCATCTACCTGTTCCTGCGCTGGCGCAAGCACGGCGAAGACCCGCGCTACCAGCGCATCCTCAGGAAGGACCGCGAGAAGGGCCGGTTCGCATGGGCGGCGCTGACCAAGGTCTGGCTGGGGCAGGCGGTGCTGCTGTTCCTCGTGTCCAGCCCGGCGCAGATCGGGATCCTGGCAGCGGAGCAGCGCGACGCGATCCCGCCGCTGGCCTGGGCCGGGGTCGCGCTGTGGGGCGTGGGCATATTCTTCGAATGGGTCGGCGACTGGCAGTTGTCGCGGTTCAAGGCCGATCCGGCAAATGAAGGGAAAATCCTCGACACCGGGCTGTGGCGCTACACCCGCCATCCGAACTATTTCGGCGATGCCTGCGCCTGGTGGGGCATCTGGCTGGTGGTCGCTGCGGTCGGCTGGCAGTGGGCGGCCTTTACCGTTGCCGGTCCGCTGTTCCTGACCTTTACCCTGACCAAGTGGTCGGGCGCAGCCCTGCTCGAGGCGGGTATGAAGAAGAAGCGCGGCGGGCCTTACGCCGATTACATCGCCCGCACCTCGGCGTTTTTCCCCTGGCCGCCGCGCAAACAGCGCTGACCGGCGAAACAGGGGTTTAACCGGCGCGCCGAGTGCCTACATGTCCCCTGTCAGGGAACGGCAGGGCGGTGCACGCGTGAGCGAAGAGGAACTCAAGCTGGAGCGGCAGCGGGTCGCACGTGCAGCGATGGCGCTGATGGAGCGCCGCGCCGAACAGGTGACCAAGCCGCTGCTGGTCAGCGAGCTCAGGATCGCCCGCGCCCGGATCGACCAGCTGTTTCCCGATGAAATCGACCTTGCCGAGGCGGTTGCGGGCGAATGGTTCGCGCCCAAGATCGCAGTGATGGACGAAGTGCTCGCCTCAGGCCTGCCGCCCAGGCGCAAGATGTACGAATTCTTCGCCCGCCGGTTCGTGCTGATGCGGGATGATTACCGCGCCGATCCGGCTGCGTTCCGCCTCTATATCGAAGTCGGCGAGCAGTACTTCGAGGCTGCGCGCAGCTATATCGACCTGGCCGACCACCTGCTGTGCGAGATCATTGTCGAGGCCCAGGCCGAAGGGCATTTCCCCGGTCTCGGGATCAACGAGGTGCTCTCGCTGATCAACCAGGCGGTGGTGTGCTACATCCAGCCCTATCTCGTCGCCATGCTGGAAGACCGGCTGACCGAAGCCAAGCTCGCGCGAATCATCGATGCCCTGTTCGACGGGCTTTCGGCCGAGGATCGCGGCGCCAAGGGCGTCACTACCCTTCGCGCGGTCGGCTGATCAGCCTTCGATCCGCCGGACCCGACCTGTGTCTGGCAGGTTCCGCACCGGCGCCGCCCTCAACCACTCCTCCATCGCGTCGAGATCGACCGGCCCGATCACCGTGTCGGTCCCTTGGGTAAACACGGTAAAGCTGTCGCCCCCGCTGGCGAGGAAGCTGTTCATGGTCACGCGGTAGGTCCGCGCCGGATCGATCGCCTGCCCGTCCAGCGCCGCGCTCACCACCCGACTGCCGACCGGGCGGCGCATGTCATAGACGAAGGCAAACCCGTCCGAGAACGAGAAAGTCTGGACGAAGCCCTCGTCATCGAACTGCTGCTCCAGCAGCGCCAGCAACTGGGTGCCGGTAAAACTGCGTGTCACCAGCGTGTTGCCGAACGGCTGGACCGCGTAGATGTCGCCGTAGCTGACCGTTCCGTCGCTCTGGGGAACCAGCGCGGCGCGGATGCCGGAATTGTTCATCATCGCGATCTGCGCGCCTGCCGGGCGGGTGGCTGCAAGTTGCCCGTCGGCGATGAGGTTGCCGAGCGGGGTCTCGTCGGTGCCCCCGCCCTTGCGCCCGTCGCCACTGATGCGCCCGACCGGACGCTCGGATTCGGCCCGCGCCGCATCGACATAACGGGCGACATAGGCGGCAACTTCGGCATTGGCGCTCCACTGCGGGAACCCCGCCTGGGCAGCCTCGGGCGCAGCGCTCTGGATCACCACGTTGTTCGCCGAACGCGACAGCACTTCACCGCTGACCGGATCGAGCGTGACGGTGATGTCAGTCAGCAGCGAACTGCCGTACCCGGCGCTGGTGACGAGGAACGGGCGCGCCGGATCGAGCGTGGCGAAATCGCACACATGGGCGCTGTGGGTGTGGCCCGAGACGACCAGGTCGACCCGCGGATCGACTCCCTTCAGGATGTCGAGCAGCGGCCCCCGTACCCCGCCGCATGTCTGGTCGTTGTAGGATACGTCGGTGTAGAGGCCCTGGTGGATCGCGACCACGATTGCCTTGACCCCGTCGCGGTCGAGCGCTTCCACCGCGCGGTTGATCGCCGCTGCCTCATCCTCGAACGTAAGCCCTGCCACCCCTTCGGGCGTGACCAGGGTCGGCGTATCCTTCAGCGTCAGCCCGATCACACCGACCGCCACTTCGCGTCCGCCGCCCACGGCAAAGCGCTTGATCCCGTAGGCGGGGAACAGCGTGTCGCCATCGGGCATGCGGACGTTGGCGGACAGGAAGCGGAACCGGGCGCCGGGAAACGGGTTCTCGACCGCGCAGGGCTCGCGCAGGGTGAACTTGTCGCACCCGCCCTGCTGCATTCGCCTGAGTTCCTGCCAGCCGCGGTCGAATTCGTGGTTGCCGACCGCGTTGAAGTCGAGCCCGATCCGGTTCATCGCGCCAACCGCCGGTTCATCCAGGAAGATCGACGAAGCGAGCGGGCTCGCCCCGATCAGGTCGCCGGCTGCAATCACCATGCTGTGTTCGGCCTGGCTGCGGATGCTCCCGACGGCGGTGGCGAGCCATGCCGCGCCGCCGACGCGCACTTCCTTCACTTCGCCATTGGCATCCGGCAAGCGCAGGGGCCGCCGGATCGGCTCGATATTGCCGTGAAAATCGTTGAGCCCCACGATCTTGATCGTGACCGGGGCGAGCGGTGCCGGGTTTTCAGCCGGGAGCGTGGCACAGGCCGAAAGGCCGAGCGCAGCGAACAGGAGCGGAAGCGTCTTCATGCCCGCTTCCTAGCGTGTCACTGTGACAGTGGCGAGGCCTGCCAGGCATACGAAGGATCATCGGGCCATCGTCTGCCGCGCCGGGCGAGCATGTCGTACATGCCGCCGCTGTCCTGGATCGTGCTCGGGCCCTGCCGGTTCCAGTCCATCACATAGAGCCGCTCCGCAATCAGCCAGCCGCCGTCGCTGCGCACCAGCCGGTCAAGATAGCGCCCGCCGACGACCATCTCGATCTCCGCACCCCGCGGGCCGACCACGTGGAATGCGGTGACATAGGTTTCCGCGCGGGCGCGGTCGCCATCGATCTCGACCAGCGAGTTGGCCAGGCTGTGGTGAGTCAGGCGCATGGTCGCAAGATCGGCCACGACTTGTGCGATCACGGCATCGAACGGTCCCGAACCGGAACCGTAGTCGAGCACGGCGTCGGGCGTGAATGCGCGGCGCAGCTCCTGCTCGTCGCACCGGTCAATCCCGCGGCAATAGCGCGCCATCACATCCTGGATCGCCAGTCGGTCAGCGAGAAAGGCGAGGTCGGGAGCATGGCTGGTCATGGCGGAAGAATGCGCCGCCTGCGGCCACTTCGCGACTGGCAGTTTCGTTTATGGCTGGATCCTCAGGCGGGATAGACCAGCTCGGCCTCCGCCTCGCGCTGTTCGTGGACGATCGACCATCCGGCGAGGAACAGGCCGGCGACCAGCGGGCCGAGCACGATGCCAGACAGGCCGAGCAAGGCAATTCCGCCCAGGGTTGTCACCAGGATGATCCAGTCAGGAATGCCGGTGTCACGCCCGACCAGCATCGGGCGCAGCAGGTTGTCGGCAAGCCCGATGACCGCCACGCCGGAGAAGATCACCACGACCCCCTGCCATATGGCTCCGGTCGCGAGCAGCCAGATTGCCGCTGGCACCCATACCAGCGCGGGGCCGATTGCCGGCAGGAACGAGAAGACCGCCATCAGCACCCCGAACAGGGCAACCGACGGCAGCCCGGCACTCCAGAACGTGATCGCGCCGAGCG
>JAHDXX010000339.1 GCA_023384025.1 Sphingomonadaceae bacterium | reverse complement strand
TCATATTATGACCGACGAGATGATCATCCGCCGCGACGGTGCCGCTGGCATCCTGTCGCTCAACCGGCCCAAGGCGATCCATGCCCTGACGCTGCCCATGTGCCACGCGATGAGCGCGGCGCTGAGCGAATGGGCCAGCGACGAGGCGGTGCATGCGGTGATTGTCGACCATTCCGAAGGGCGCGGTTTCTGTGCGGGTGGCGATATCGCGTTCCTGCGCAATTCCGCGCTGAACGATGGCGGGGTTTCCGGGCGGAAATTCTTCCACGACGAATACCAGCTGAACCACCAGATGTTCACCTATGGCAAGCCGATCGTGGCGTTCATGGACGGCATCACCATGGGTGGCGGCGTGGGCATCAGCCAGCCCGCCAGGTACCGCGTGGCGACCGAGAACACCCGCTTCGCCATGCCGGAAACGGGGATCGGCCTGTTCCCCGATGTCGGCGGCGGCTGGTACCTGTCGCGCCTGCAAGGGCGAATGGGCCAGTTCCTCGCGCTGACCGGCGCGCGGCTCGACGGGGCGGAATGCCTGTGGGCGGGCCTTGCGACGCACTACCTGCCGCACGAGGCACTGGCCGAAGCCAAGGAGCGGATCGCCAACGGGCACGAGCCGGGCGGCGTGCTGGCATCGCTGGCGGTCACCCCGCCCCCGGCGCGGATCGAAGGCAACGCCGCTGCCATCGCGAAGCATTTCGCCTCCGACCGGTACGAGGACATTCTCGCCAGCCTCGAGCTCGACGACACCGAGTGGGCGGCCAAGGAACTTGCAACGCTGCGGACCAAGTCGCCGCAGACCTGCAAGGTCGCGCTGCGCCAGCTGGCGGAGAGCGAGAAGCTCAGCGATTTTGCCGACAACATGCGGATGGAATACCGCATAGCCAGCCGCGTTCTGGTGCGCCCCGACTTCGCCGAAGGCGTACGCGCGGTGATCGTCGACAAGGACAATGCGCCCAAGTGGGACCCGGCGACGCCGGAGGGCGTGAGCGAGGAATTGCTCGACGCGATCTTCGCTCCCTTGCCCGCAGGCGAGGAGTGGGAACCACTGGCCGCTACCTAATTCGTCATTCCCGCGAAGGCGGGAATCCAGATAAGCTTCGCCACGAAGCCGCCGTCGCCAGATTGGCCCCTGCCTGCGCAGGGGCGACGAGGAGCTGAAATGACCTACGAAACCATCACCGTCGAAACCGATGCCCGGGGCACCAAAGGCGTCGCCCTGCTGACGATCAACCGTCCGCAGGCCCTGAACGCGCTCAACAGCCAGGTGCTGGCCGAGCTGATCGAGGCTTTCGCCGCCTATCAGGCCGACAGCACGCAGCTCTGCGCGATCCTGACCGGCAGCGGCGACAAGGCCTTCGCGGCGGGCGCCGACATCAAGGAAATGAGCGAAAAGGCTGCGGCCGATTTCTACCTCGACGACTTCTTTTCGCCGTGGACCAGCGAGATCGTCAAGAAGACCCGCAAGCCGTGGATCGCGGCGGTCAACGGCTTCGCTCTCGGTGGCGGTTGCGAACTGGCGATGATGGCCGATTTCATCATCGCCAGCGACAAGGCGAAGTTTGGCCAGCCCGAGATCAAGCTCGGCGTGGCGCCCGGCATGGGCGGCAGCCAGCGCCTGACCCGCGCCATCGGCAAATCCAAGTCGATGGAAATGTGCCTGACCGGCCGGATGATGGCTGCCGAAGAGGCCGAGCGCAGCAATTTGGTGGCCCGCGTGGTGCCGCATGAAGAGCTGATCACCGAGACGCTCAAAACCGCCGCGACCATCGCCGGAATGCCGCCGATGGCGGTGATTGCGAACAAGGAGATGGTCAACTCGGCCTTCGAAATGACGCTCGACCAGGGCCTGATCGTCGAGCGCCGCATCTTCCAGATCCTCACTGCGAGCGAGGACAAGGCTGAAGGCATGGCCGCGTTCATCGAGAAGCGCGAAGGGCAGTGGAAGGGGCGGTGACTTAAGCCCTCTCCCCTTCAGGGGAGAGGAGGGAGCGCC
>JAHDXX010000338.1 GCA_023384025.1 Sphingomonadaceae bacterium | reverse complement strand
GCCACCGAAGCGGGCGTAGTGGATTGGCGGTGCAATCAGGGGGGATCGGCACAGTCGCAGGCTGCGCCCGTCCTGTGTTGCCACGATCGTCGCAAACTGGCCGATCAGTTCCAGATCGACCCTGTCGCCCCACGTCTCGAGCCCGGCGCAATAGAGCCGCTCGTCGCCGGCCGAGGGCGACAAGCCGAGACGGGCGGCGACTTCCTGCCGGTTTTCCAGGTGGCCGGTGAACAGGACCCTCCGGCCGTCGCTCGTGCGGGGCGCTTGCCACCCTCTTGCCGGGCGCCCGCTGGCGGCGAGCCAGCACTGGCCGTGCCGGTCAAGCGCGGCAGGCTTGCCGCTCGCAAGCCCGAGCGAGGCCGCAATGCGCTCCGCTTGTGCCCGCGGCAGCCCCTCCGCCGGGCAGGCCAGATGGGCGGCAATGACGTGCGGCTCCAACCCCGCTCCTCCTGTCGTTCAAGGAGTCGGTAATTGCGGCTGTTCAGCCGGGCAAACAAGCGGATTGTTCAGCGCGGCACGGCATGGCACGGCATGGCTGGCCGGTCAGGCCGTACTGCAATGCAAAGGGCGGCTGCCTTTCGACAGCCGCCCTGCAAATCGAGCTCTTGGCCGGGCTCGCTTTCTCCCATGGGGAAGGCGAAGCCCCGCTCCGGAGTTCAGAGTTTCCCGGTCAGCTCCGGCACCACCTTGAACAGGTCGCCGACCAGGCCGATGTCCGCGACCTGGAAGATCGGGGCGTCTTCGTCCTTGTTGATGGCGATGATGGTCTTGGAGTCCTTCATCCCGGCAAGGTGCTGGATCGCGCCGGAGATGCCGACCGCGATGTATACTTCGGGCGCGACGATCTTGCCGGTCTGGCCGACCTGGTAGTCGTTGGGGACATAGCCCGCATCGACCGCGGCGCGGCTGGCACCGATCCCGGCGCCGAGCTTGTCGGCCAGCGGGGTGATCACTTCTTCGAAGGTCGCCGCATCCTTCAGCGCGCGGCCGCCCGAGACGATCACCTTGGCGCTGGTCAGTTCGGGGCGCTCGCTCTTGGCGATTTCCGAGCCGACGAAGCTGGACGTGCCGGCGTCACCCGGGCCGCTGACAGCTTCAACGCTGCCCGAACCACCTTCGGTCGCCGCCTTTTCGAACGCGGTGCCGCGCACGGTCAGCACGACCTTGGCATCGGTCGATTCGACCGTGGCGATGGCGTTGCCGGCGTAGATCGGGCGGGTGAAGGTCTTGGGCCCTTCGACCGAGAGGATTTCCGACACCTGCATCACGTCGAGCAGCGCGGCGACGCGCGGCGCGATGTTCTTGCCGCTGGTGGTGGCAGGCGCCACGAACGCGTCGTGATCGGCCATCAGCGCGGCGGCCAGCGGGGCGACGTTTTCGGCCAGCTGGTTGGCATAGGCGGCGTCATCGGCGAGGTGGACCTTGCCCACCCCGGCGATCTTGGCAGCAGCATCGGCGGCGGCAGCGCAGCCGTGGCCGGCAACCAGCAGGTGCACTTCGCCGAGCTTGCCAGCGGCGGTGACGGCGGAAAGGGTCGCGTCCTTCACCGACGCATTGTCATGTTCGACCAGAACGAGGGTTTTCATCTCTGTGTCCTTCTTGTCTGCGTGGCTCAGGCGATGCCGAGGGCCTTGATCTTGGCGACCAGCTCGTCGACGTCGGCGACCTTGATCCCGGCGCTGCGGACCGGCGGCTCGGCCACGGTCAGCGTCTTCAGGCGCGGTGCGGTGTCGACGCCGTAGTCACCCGGGGTCTTGGTCGCGAGCGGCTTCTGCTTGGCCTTCATGATGTTGGGCAGGCTGGCATAGCGCGGCTCGTTCAGGCGCAGGTCGGTGGTGACGATCGCAGGCAGCGCCAGCTTGACCGTTTCCAGGCCGCCGTCGATCTCGCGCTTCACCGTCACGCTGTCGCCGTCCACTTCAACCGTGTTGGCGAACGTGCCCTGCGGACGGCCCATCAGCGCGGCGAGCATCTGGCCGGTCTGGTTGGAATCG
>JAHDXX010000046.1 GCA_023384025.1 Sphingomonadaceae bacterium | reverse complement strand
GCCGCCGCGCCACAGCCCGGCGATCTGGCCGTCGGCGGCGAACACGCGCGGGCTGTCGACGATCCGCGCCTTCGACGGGTCAGCCAGGGGGATCTCGATCACATCGATGCTGAACAGCGCGGTGCGGGTGTCGCCGGTGTCGTCACCGATGCAGCCGGCCAGCTCCTCGCTGTCGCGCACGCCCGAGGTGCCCGAGTTGTAGACGATCAGTCGCTTCGCATCCTGGCTGACGATCGAGTGGGTGTGGCTCCCCCGGCAGGTCTGCACCTGGCCGACCTGGCGCGGGCGGGTAATGTCGGAAATGTCGAACACGCGCAGGCCGCGGAACCGGTCCTTGCTGACCTTCTCCGGCGCGCCTTCCAGCCCGCAGTCGATCCGCCCGCTACGCTGCTCGACCGACATGACCAGCAGGTTGCCCGCAATCGAAACGTCGCCCTGCCCGCCGGGGCAGACCACCGAGCTGACCAGCTGCGGGACTCCGTCCGCACCAAGGCGGTAGGCGTTCCAGCCGTGGTAGTTGCCTGCCACCATCAGGTCGCCGGAGAACGCCATGTCGGTGTTGGCGAAGTCGAACGGCGAGCCGCGCTTGCCGAAGCTGGGCTTGGGCTTGTCCTTCTCCTCTTCCGGCGGTGTAGCATCCTTGGCTGGTTCGGCAGAGGGAGAGGGAGCCGGAGCCATGGCATGACCGGCATGGCCCGCGTGTGCATCATGGCCCGCAGCGGGCGCCTTCTTGTCGTCCTTCTTCGGCATGAGCGGCTGGAGCCCCGCCGGATTGGCCGGATCGAAGAAGCCCGCAGGCTTGGGCAGCGAGGCAACCTTGCGCAAGTTGAGGATCGCCTCGCCCGCGTTGTCGAACCCGGCCGCGAGCGTCGCGCGCGGATCGTCGGACAGGCTGGCGAGCAGCGCGTTCATCCGCTCGATCTCGGCCTTCTGGTCAGTCTCGACATCGTTGACGAACTGCTGCTGGGCCGGATCAAACGCGGTGCCCGGCACCCGCATCAGCTCGTCCACCATGTCGAGCGCGCCCATGTGGTGCGCGATCATCAGCTGGAGGAACAGCCGCTCGAACGCGACCCCGTCAAGCGTCGCCAGCCGCGCCATGTCTTCCGGGCTCGCCATGCCCTTCATGGTGTGGTGGGCATGGCCCATCCCGGCCATCTCGACCGGTTCGCTGCGCTCTTCCAGCCAGGTCCGCATGAACGCGATCTCGTCTGCCTGGCTGGCGTCGATCCGGCCTGCCACCGCGATCAGCTCCTCGCGGTTGGTGCGATCCTTGACCAGCGCCGCCATGTCGACCGCCTGCTGATGGTGGACGATCATCCCCTGCATGAAGGCAATGTCGGACTCGGTCCAGGTGCGCCCGGCGAGGCTGGTCGCCTGCTCGGCGGAAATCGCACGCGGAGCGGCCCCCGGAGCGCCAGGCTGGACAATCGGCGCGCCCTGCGCAGCGAGCGTGCTGGCGGAAACGAGCAGGCCCGCGACAAAGGTCGCGCGCACAGAGTGGAAGGAAGTGCTGACAGTCATTCTGGAGGCCCCTGAAACAGATTTTCGCGCGGCAATGGGCCTTGTCCGGGCAGCGAAGTCAATCCGCCGCCGGTCGATTGCTATCGGTCGTTCGTCGGGCGGAAAGGCGCCTCAAGCGCGTGGCCGAGCGGGACATCGGCCATGGCCTCCGGATCATCGACCCCGATGGCAAACGTCCCCGGCCCCGGCCGTTCGCGGAACGTGCCGTGGAGCCGGTCCCACAGGCTGAGCCCGCTGGTGAAGTTGCTGTCCTGCTGCTCGGGCACCTGCGAATGGTGCAGGCCATGCATCTCCGGCGTGGTCAGGACCGTGGCTAGGCGCCGGTCCAGCCCTGCCGGCAGGCGCAGGTTGCTGTGGTGGAACAGGATCGAGGCGTTGAAGAACCGCCGCCACCAGCGCAGCGTCTTGGGGCTGACCCCGGCAAGACGGACTTGCATGAGCCGCCACGGCAGCGAGACAAGCATGTCGAGCGGGTGGAACCGCACTGCCGTGCTCGCATCCATGTCCGGGTCGACATGGTGGACCCGGTGGAAGCGCCACAGGAACGGCACCCGGTGGGTCGCCACGTGCCACCAGTAGAAGCCGTAATCCATCGCTGCGATCCCGCCGAGCAGACGCAAGGGGCGCGGCAGGCGCTGGGCGAACCCGCGTCGATGCGCGAGATTGCCGCGCGCAATCGCCTCGCACAGCGGTTCCTCGACCGCAGCAACGATCACCGCACATCCGGCACCGAGCGCAGCGTTGCGGATATTGCGGGGCATGTCGGGTACGGTCCTCTGGCGCAGGGGCCGCTTGCGCTCCGCCACCAGCAGCGCGGCGACACCGGCACCGGCGGCCAGCGCGAGGAGGAGGCGGGCACGGCTCATGCGCTGCGTCCTGCCCCATGGCGCTGCCCGCGTCGAGGGGCTAGAGCCCTGACGATGGCCGAACCGCTGCTCTCGATCTTTGCTCGCTGGCCCCGCCCCGGCGAGGTCAAGACCCGGCTGATCCCGCACTTCGGCGCCGAGGGCGCGGCGCGGATCTACACCCGCCTGCTGGCGCACACGATCGCGGTTACGCGCGAGAGTGGCGTGCCGTTCGAACTGCGGGTCACCGGCGGGGATCCCGCGCTGTTCCATTCTGCGTTCGGTGACGACCTTGCGGTCGTGCCCCAAGGCGACGGCGATCTGACTGCACGACTCTCTGCCGTCCCCGCCCCGGCCATGGTGATCGGCAGCGACTGCCCCGGCCTGACCCCGGCGATCCTGCGCGCGGCGGCCGCAACGCTTGCAACCGACCCGATGGTGATCGGCCCGGCGAGCGACGGGGGCTACTACCTGCTCGGCTACAACGCGGATGCCGCATTCGCCTTTGTCGACATGCCGTGGAGCACCGAAGCAGTGTTCGGCGAAACCGTGCGCCGCTTCGCCCTGCGCGGGATCAGGCCCGCGGTGCTGCCCGAACTCAGCGACGTCGACACGCCCGAGGACCTCGAACAATGGCCGGACTTCCTGCCGTGAGTGGACAGGAAGTTGCTCTCGTCATCCCCGTGCTCGACGAGGAGAAGGCCCTGCCCGCGCTGGTCGAAGTGGTCCGCGCGCTCGACCCGGCACCCGCGGAAGTGATCGTGGTCGATGGCGGCAGCACCGACGCCAGCCGCGACCGCGTTCGCGCGGCAGGCTGGACGCTGGTCGAAACCCCGCCGGGGCGCGGGCGGCAGATCAACGCCGGGGTCGAGGCTGCCACCGCGCCGCTGGTCTGCGTGCTCCACGCCGACAGCGTGCCGCCGCGCGACATGGTCGCGGTGATCCGCTCCACGCTCGCCGATCAAACCACCGCGCTGGCCAGCTTCACACCGCTGATCCGGGGCGAGAAGACCCGCTGGGGCACTACGTTCCACAACTGGATCAAGACCTGGTACGCCCCGCTGATCACCCGCCCGCACCTGTTCCTGCGCGGCGTGCGCCTGCTGTTCGGTGACCACGGGATGTTCTTCCGGCGCGACCAGTTTCTCGAAATTGGCGGCTGCACCCCGGGCGATGCCGTGATGGAGGAAGCCGACCTGTGCGTGAAGTTCGCCCGGGTGGGAAAGATCCGGATGGTCCGCCGCTGGATCGTCACGTCCGACCGGCGGATCGCCGCATGGGGCCCGCTGAAGGCCAACTGGATCTACTTCAAGGTCGGCATCCTGTGGGCAGTCGGCGCGCGTTCACGGATGGAACGCAACTACCCCCACGTGCGCTAGGCGATCAGGCTGTCGCCGACTCCGCCAGAAACCCGACGTCGATGCAATGGTCGATCAGCCGGCGTATGTAGGCCTCGCCGGTTGGCGGGCAATGCAGCCCGGTCAGCGCGCGGAACGCAGAGTCATCAAAGTGCGGATCGCGCTGGAAATAACTCGCGTAGAGGCCCGCCACCCGCTTGAACAGGCGCCGTTCCAGCGCCGGGAGCATGGCCGGGTCGAACGCCTCGGGCGCGACCAGCTCGGGCTCGTGGAAATGGGGATAGGCACCGATCGCCCCGGTAAACCGTGCCACCGGCAGCGGCTGTGCCGAGACGAGGTGGAATGTGCCGCCCTCCGCTTTGTCCATCTGCCCGGCCAGCGCAACGATCCCGGCCGCGACATGATCGATCGGCACGAAGTCGAGTGTCGCCCCAACCCTCGCGGGCATGTGCCGAACCCGCCCCTCGGCGATCAGCTTGAACGCAGCGTAGGTGGTGTCGAACTGGCGGATCGTGCCGGTGGTATGCTCGCCGACCACGATCGAGGGGCGGGCAATGGCCCAGCGCAAGCCGCTCGCCTGCACCAGCCGTTCCCCCGCCGCCTTGCTCGCTTCGTAGCCGTTGGCGAACCCGCTTTCCGGCAGAGCATCGCTTTCACGGATCACCCCGTCGCGGGTGCCGCAGACGTAAGCCGTGCTGACATGGAGGAACGCCATCCGGCCCAATTCGGCCAGCGCAAGGGCATTGGCCGTGCCATGGACGTTGACTGCCCTGTAATCCTCCTCGTCGAGGTCGAACCGGACCGTTGCCGCGCAATGGATCAGGAGGTCGTGAGCGGCGGCGACCTCAGTAAAGCGGGCATCGCACCAGCCGAATTGCGGGGCCGAAACATCGCCCGGCACCGACCCCGAGACGGCCACCGGACGCCCGTCGTTAGCCCGCACCTCCGGGTTGCGGTGGACCAGCGCGGTCACGCTGTGCCCGGCAGCGACCAGCCGCGCACAGACTTCCCCGCCGACCAGACCGGCGGCCCCGGTGACGAGAACCCTCAGCAACAGGCGGCCGGAGTGCTTGGCACCGAACCCTCGCCCGCGCCGAACGGCACGGACACGCCGCAATCGGGGTACACGCCGTAATGGGTCGAGAAATCGCCGAAGAAATCGAAGTGTTCGGCAAAGCGCGTGTCAGCCAGCATCTTCCAGCTGTTGCCGCAGATCGGGAACATCCGCCCTGCCTCGATATGATGGTGCCCGTCGAGTTCGAACACCCGCTCCTGTCCCGGCACTGTGCCCTTGTAGCGGACCGCCTGGCCATAGTCCTCGCACTGCATCTCGAGGTCGAGCTTGAACAGGCGATAGGTCGCCGAGAAGAATGCGATCCCGTCCAGCTTGGCCGCCACTGCCGCGTCGCCGATGCCGAGCGGGCGGCTGGTGACGAGGCGCGGATCGCGGAAACCGGCGCGCTTTGCCTGGTCGATGAAGTCGCCCCAGTAGAGCGCCCCGCCGAGGCATTCGCCGTGGAGGACCGGGTCGGTCCGCAGGTGCGCGGGAACCCGGCGGTCGGCATAGACATCGGAAAAGTAGAGCTCGCCACCCGGCTTGAGCAGGCGGAAGGCGGCGTCGAACACCGCCTGCTTGTCCGCCACGAGGTTGATCACGCAGTTGGAGACAATCACGTCGAAATGCCCTTCGGCAAGGTCGAGATCGCCGAGCTTCTCGATATCGCCTTCGAGGAAGCGGACATTCGACTGGGCGTAACCGAACCGTTCGCGGTGCCAATCAAGGTGCTCGCGCGCGACCGCGAGTTGCTCGGGCGTGGCGTCGACCCCGGTGACGGTGCCGTTCTCGCCGACCAGCTGGGCAAGGATATAGGCGTCCTGTCCGCTGCCGCTGCCGAGGTCGAGCACGTGGCACCCGGCAATCGCCTGCGGCACCACCAGCCCGCAACCATAATAGCGCGCCCGCACGTCCTCATGCACGTTGCGCATCGCGGTGAGGATATCGGGCGGCGGCGCTTCCGCCGTGCAGCAGGCGTCGGTCTTCAGGTCCTGCGATCCGGTCAGCACCTTGCCGTAATAGTCCTGGCTGTTTTCAAGGTTCATGTAACGTCGCTTCCTGCTTGATCGAAGGGGGCACAGTCAGAACATGCTTCGCGTGCGGGGCATAAAGCGTTACGCAAGAGGCACAATGAAATTTACCCATGATGCCATCGTGATCGGCGCAGGCGCCGCCGGCCTCACCGCTGCAGGCGGAGTCGCGCTGTTCGGGCTCAAATCCGTGCTCATCGAAGGCCACAGGATGGGCGGCGAGTGCCTGAACAACGGCTGCGTGCCGTCGAAGGCGCTGATCACCGCGGCCAGGCGCGCTGCGGAGGCGCGGGTGGCGACACGGCACGGCGTGACGCTGGCCCCGCCGCAAGTCGACTGGGCGGGGGTCTCGGCCCACGTTCACGATGCGATCGCGCATATCGAACATCACGATTCGGTCGAGACCTTCGAAGGCATGGGGGTCGAGGTGATCAAGGGCTGGGCCAACGTAACCGGCGCGCATGAGGTCGAGGTCGGCGGGCGCACCCTGCGCGCACCACGGATCGTGATCGCCACCGGATCGAAGCCGGCGGTGCCCCCGATCGAAGGGCTCGAAGGCGTGCCCTACCTGACCAACGAGAACCTGTTCGAACTGGCCGAGCAGCCCGACCATCTGGTCATCATCGGCGGCGGGGTGATCGGGATGGAGATGGCACAAGCCTTCCGCCGCCTCGGCAGCGCGGTGACCGTGATCAACCCCGGCCCGCTGATGGGGCGCGACGACCCGGACTCGGTCGCGGTGGTGCGGCAGGTGATGGAGGACGAAGGCGTCCGCTTCATCGACGGCAAGGTTGCCAGGGTCGAAGGCAGTGCGGGTGCGATCCGGGCGCAGGTCGAGCTGACTGCTGGCGGGACCGAGCACGTCGAGGGGTCGCACGTGCTGGTGGCGGTCGGGCGCAAGGCCAACTGCACCGGCTTCGGGCTGGAGGAGCTGGGCGTGGCGATGGGCCGCAACGGGATCGAGACCGATGCCCGCCGCCGCACCTCGGTCAAGTCGATTTACGCGATCGGCGATTGCCGCGACGGGCCGCGCCTGACCCACGTTTCAGGCTACGAAGGCTCCAACGTCGCGCTGGAGATCGTCACCGGAATCCCGACCAAGGTCGATTACCGCGCGCTGCCGTGGGTCACTTTCACCGAGCCCGAAGTCGCCCAGATCGGCCTGACCGAACGCGAGGCGCGGGAGGCATACGGCGACAAGGTCACCGTGGTCCGCCAGGAATTTGCCGAGAACGAGCGCGCCACGGCGGAAGACGCGACCATCGGCCACATGAAGCTGGTGCTCAAGGGCAAGAAGGTGCTCGGCGCGAGCATTGTCGGCAAGAACGCGGGCGAGCTGTTGTTGCCGTTCACCCAGATCATCACCGGCAAGGCGAACACCTTCGCGCTGGGCAGCGCGGTGATCAGCTATCCGACCCGCAGCGAGATTTCCAAGGCCGCCGCCTTTGCAGCGTGGGAGCCGACCGTGTTCGGCAGTCTGCCGAAGAAATATGCCGCGCTGGTCGCCCGGCTGCGGCGGGCCTTCGCATGAGCAAGGCGCGCACGAAATCCCGCAACGCGCCGCAAGGTCCCTCGCCGTTCCGGGTCGAGGCGGCGCCCTTGCCGCGCGAGAAGTTTGCCGATCCCGTATGGACCGCCAAGGGCGAGCGCCGGGCGAGCGTGCCGCTGACACGGCTCGACACGCTGTGGCTCAACACCGGCACGCTGTGCAATCTCGCCTGCGCCACGTGCTATATCGAGAGCAGCCCGACCAACGATGCGCTGGTCTATCTCTCCGCCAGCGATGCGGCGCGCTTCCTCGACGAGGCGCAGGCGCTGGGCACGCGCGAGATCGGCTTCACCGGCGGCGAGCCGTTCATGAACCCCCAGTTCCTGCCCATGCTGACCGACGCGCTGGAACGCGGGTTCGAAGCGCTGGTGCTGAGCAATGCGATGAAGCCGATGCGGCGGCACGAAGCGGCTCTGCTGGCGCTGCGCGAGCGGTTTGGCGACCGGCTGACGATCCGTGTCAGCCTCGACCACCATACGCGCGAAGGCCACGAAGGCGAACGCGGGCCGGGTAGCTGGGGGCCGGGGCTGGCCGGGCTGAAATGGCTGTCCGACAACCAATTCAGCATTGCCGTCGCCGGTCGCCTGCTGCCGGGCGAAGGCATGGCAGAGGCACGCGCGGGCTACGCCAGCCTGTTTGCGTCCGAGGCCATCCGCATCGATGCGCACGACCCGGCCCGGATGGTGCTGTTCCCGGAAATGGATGCCGACAAGGACATCGCCGAGATCACCGTCGATTGCTGGGGCATCCTCGGCAAGTCGCCGAGAGAGATCATGTGCGCGACCAGCCGCATGGTCGTCCACCGCAAGGGCGAACCCGCGCCCCGCGTCGCCGCCTGCACCCTGATCCCCTACGACCCGCAATTCGACATGGGCGCGACACTGGCCGAGGCGAGCGGCGAGATCGCCCTCAACCACCCCCACTGCGCCCGCTTCTGCGTGCTCGGCGGGGCGAGTTGTTCGGGCTAAAGCACCCGCCCCGCCACCGCGTCGAGCTTCACCAGCACCGCCGGATCGCGCGCTTCGGGGGCGGTGATCAGCGCGTGGTCGAGCACGGTGTCGAGCGGCGAGGGTTCGCGCACTTCGGGCAGGGCGGCGATGAATGCCTCCACCGCCTTTCGCGCAATCACCCCGTTGGCGTGCATCTGTTCCAGCACTTCGCTTACCTCGACGAAAGCGGCATCCTCGCGCCAGCAGTCGTAGTCGGTGACCATGCCGAGCAGGGCGTAGGGCATCTCCGCCTCGCGGCAGAGCTTTGCTTCGGGCATGGCGGTCATGCCGATCACGTCAGCGCCCCACTGGCGGTAGAGGTGGCTTTCGGCGCGGGTGGAGAACTGCGGACCTTCCATCGCAAGGTACGTGCCGCCGCGCGCGACCTTGCCCCCGGCGCCTTCGACCGCGTCCGCCGCCATGGCGCTGAGGCGCGGGCAGACCGGCTCGGCCATGCTGACATGCGCGACCATGCCGGTGCCGAAGAAGCTGGAGGGGCGGCCCCCCAAACCCTTGGAGGTCCGGTCGATGAACTGGTCGACCGCGACGAAGTGCCCCGGCGGCAATTCCTCGCGCAGGGAACCGACGGCGCTGATCGCGAGGATATCGGTGCACCCGGCGCGCTTGAGCGCGTCCACGTTGGCCCGGGCATTGAGCTCGCCCGGCGCAATCCGGTGGCCGCGCCCGTGGCGGGGGAGGAAGCGCACCCGAACCGGTCCGATCCGCCCGCACAGGATATCGTCCGATGCCTCGCCGAACGGGGAATTGACGCGGATCCATTGCGCCTCTTCCAGCGCGTCGATCTGGTAGAGGCCGCTGCCTCCGATGATTCCGATGGTCCAGGTCATGGGAGCGGTATTAACGTGTCTGGCAACTGCGCCTAGCCTTTTCCCGTCATTGCGAGCGACAGAAGGTCGCGCGGCAATCCAGGGCCCAGCGCGCTACGCTCTGGATTGCCACGTCGCCTTGCGGCTCCTCGCAATGACGGGGGATGTTGCGCACATCATCCATACTTGCCGCGCTTGGGCCCGAGATAGCCGAACAGGTACGCCCCCACCTTGCGCATCTGGATCTCCTCCGCCCCTTCGGTGATGCGGTAGCGGCGGTGGTGGCGGTAGATGTGCTCGAACGGCTTGTGCCGCGAATAGCCGATCCCGCCGTGGACCTGCATTGCCCGGTCCGCTGCCTGGCACACCAGCCGGTTGGCCCAGTAGTTGCACATGCTGACCTTGTCGGAGATGGTCTTCTCGATCATCTCGTGGGGCATGTTGTCCATCTCCCACGCGGTCTTGTAGATCAGCAGGCGCAGCATCTCGCACTGGGTCGCGAGCTCGACCAGCGGGAACTGGATCGCCTGGTTGCGGGCCAGCTCCTCGCCGAACGGCTTGCGCTCGCGCGCATAGCGCACGCTTTCCTCGACGCAGAAGGTCGCCGCGCCGAGGCTGCTCGCTGCCTGGCGGATGCGGTTCTGGTGGACGAAACTCTGCGCCAGCGCGAGCCCGCGCCCCTCGACGCCGAGGATCGCGCTGTCAGGCACCCACACGTTGTTGACCGACAGCCGCGGGTGGTCGGTCGGCATGTTGAAGGTCCACATCCACTCCTCGATCTCGAGGCCGGGGGTCGGGTTGGGGACGAGGAAGCAGGTGATCCCGCTCGCGTCCCCGGCATTGCCGCCGGTGCGCGCGAACATCGCGCAGTGGGTGGCGACGTGCATCCCGGTGATCCACATCTTCTCGCCGTCGATGCGCCAGCCGTCGACCCCGTCGCGGGTCTCGCGCACGGCGCGGGTTTCCATGTGCGTCGCGTCGGAGCCATGGTGCGGTTCGGTCAGCCCGAAGGCGACCCGGCGCGTGCCCTCGAACCCGCCGAGGATGAACTCCTGCTTCTGCTCCTCGGTGCCCCACTGTTCGAACATCTCGACAAAGGGGAAGTTGCCGACGATCGAGTGTTCGTTCTGGAGGTCGTTGTGCAAGCCCAGGCCGCGCTGCGCAAACCGGTCACGGATCACCGCCATCCACAGGTTCGATCCGTCCTTGCCGCCGTATTTCTTCGGGGCGGAGAAGCGCCAGTGGCCCGCCTTGTCGGCCCGGCGCTTGGCCTCGATCAGCAGCTCTTCCCACTCGTGGCGCGGCAGCCCGCCGTTCTCGAAATCGGTCCGGGCATATTCGCGCCGGTGATCGAAGAAGCGGATGTTGTCGTCCGCCTGCTCGAGCGGGATGATCTCCGCCTCGATGAAGGCGACCAGTTCGGCGTAATAGTCTTCCAGATCGGCGGGGATGGTAAAGTCCAAGGGACATCTCCTGTCACAAAAACATCCGTTCACCCTGAGCTTGTCGAAGGGCAGCCACAAGGTTCGCCCAGCTGTGGGGCACCCCTCGGCGCGGGTCCTTCGACAAGCTCAGGATGAACGGGGGTGGCGCAGATTCCGGGGTAGTCATTTCAGCCACCGTTTCCGCGCATCTGCGAGCGCAGGGTATTTGGGAACGTCTGCCTCAAGCTTGTCGAGTGCACCGTTGCGCAATCGAGCGAGCAAGCCCTCTGTCGCCAGCGTCAGCTTGCCGCTGAGCAGATCGCGTGCATCATCAACGACGGTTGCCAGCATGGACCGCGATGCGTCCTCGCGCGCGATCATGCTCAGGGCATTACGGGCGACCGCCAACTGGAAGCGGTCGTGCCCCTCCATCCGGTCCTTGATGGTGCCCAGCCATTCGGACACGGCAGTGGCAATCTCGCCCATGCTTGCCTCGCCTTGTCGAGGTGGAAGGGCGACATTGGACTGTAGGGGCCGCGCCCGCTCCGCTTCCGGCGCATCCGCCTCCAGCAGCATCAGCAGGTCGAGCTCGTTCTCGCTGGTCCGGCGTGAGATCACCACGCGTTCGAGCATCCGGTCCGAGCCATCGCGCCAGTACTTCGCACAGCGCAGGCAGCCCATTGCCCACCACACGGTGCGATGGATCATCCAGTAGCGGAACCGCTGGCGGTCGACCTTGCGGCCGCTTTCCGCTTCATAGGCAGCAAAGTAGTCCTCGAGACTACCAAGCCCCAGCGCGGGCCGGTCGTAGCGGGCAAATCGCCACACCGCCATGCAACCGAAGGCCAGGTCCTCGTGCGGATCGCCGAAATGCGCCAGCTCCCAGTCGAGCACGCCGGTCAGATGGCCGTCCTCGCACAGCACGTTGCCCAGCCGGTAGTCGCCATGGTTGAGCACAGGCGCGACCGGGTCAGGGCAATTGTCCTCCATCCATTTGAGCCCGAGCGCGATGATCGGTCGGTCGCCGCCCGCTTCCTCGAACTGGGCACGCAGGTCGGCAATCGCCGCCCGGTAATCCATCACCGGTACGTCAGCCGGCAGGTCCTCACGCCTCAGCGAATGGATCCGGGCAAGGTCGCGTGCGGCCTCGCGCAGGATCGTGCCGGACCCCTCCATCCCGAGGATCGCCTTCGGGTCGGGCGTACCCGGAAGCGCGCGCATCACGAACCCGCTGCCGATCCCGTCGCCCTGCTCCAGCACGGTCACCACTTCGGGTGCAGTGACCCCGGCGGCGCGCGCGGCGCGGATCACGGCGGCCTCGGTCGCATGCCCGAACGGGCGCCCGTCGATGAAGGCAAGGCTGGGCGCGCGGCGCAGGACATAGTCCTCCCCGCCTGAAGAAAAGCGCCAGCTTTCCATCGTCGCACCGCCCGTCAGCCGGTGCAGGCCCGACGGCTCGCTCGCCCCCACCCGCGCCATCGCGCGCTTCAGCCCGGCCAGCAGTGCGTCCATCTTCCTCCCCGATGCTCGGTTCCCATCCATCTTGCAGGCGCGGCCCCCGCGCACAACACAAACAAGTGAGAGGACCATCTGAAACGTCGCTGAAATGATTTGGTCGCGTTCGTGCAACTTCCTGTCGCGCGCGCCCTTGTTGCCGCAAGCATCGCCCCGTTAAGCCTGTGCAAACCAGATTGCTGTACGGGTAAGTACATGTCCCTATTCGCGCGCTTCCTTGCCCCGACCCTCGCCGCCATCGCACTGGCCGCCAGCCCCGCCGCCCATGCCCAGGGCAGCAGCATCGATCTCGAAGCTGCATTCGACAGCGCCCTTGGCACTGAAACCCGGGCCCCGCGCACTTTCAATGCGGTGTACGAGGGCGGACTTGACGCCGCGATTGCCCGCGTCGCGAGCGGCGAACAGGGGCGGATCGGCGTCGCTGCAATCGACCTGTCGACCGGCAAGACTGTTTCAGTGCTCGGCGACCAGCGCTTCCCGATGGCCAGCACCAGCAAGATTGCCATCGCCGCGACCTACCTCGAGGGCGTGGAAAAGGGCCGCTGGAGCCTGACCAGCGAATTCCCGCTGCTGATCCCGGAGCGCAGTGCGAAATTCTCCACCACCAAGGCACCGGTGCGGCAGGGCAACTACCTGCCCGCGATCGAGCTGATCGAGCTGATGATCACCCGCAGCTCCAATCCGGCGACCGATGCCCTGCTGCAAGTTGTCGGCGGGCCGCAGGCAGTCAATGACTGGGTGCGCCGCGCCGGGATCCGCGAGTTCGAGCTGACCCGAGACATCGCCACGCTGGTGCGCGATGACGGCGAATTCGATCCGGCGTCGGTGATCGACCGGCGCGACAGCGCCACGCCGCGCGCCATGCTCGACCTGATGGTCGGCCTGCACGAGGGCCGCTGGCTCAACGCCACGCACCGGCAGGTCATTCTCGGGGCGATGGAGCGCACCGTTACCGGCAAGCGCCGCATTCGCGGGATGCTTCCGGCCAATCTGGTGGTCGGCAACAAGACCGGCTCGCTCAACAACACCTCGAGCGACATCGGCTTCATTCACACGCCGGACGGGCGCGCCATTGCGCTTGCCATCTACGTCACCGGCCAGGGATCACGCGCCGCGCGCGAAGCCCGCATCGCCGAGATCGCCCGGGCCATCTATGATGGCTACACCTCGGGCGGTGACGGGCGGAACTGGACCGACGCGACATATAACGGCGGCTAGAGCGGACCCGCTGTCCGATCCTGTCATTCGGATCACACAAAGGAAAAGGGCGGCGCCTTGCGGCACCGCCCTTTCCTGATTCGTTAGAAGCGAGACGCTTATTCAGCGGCTTCTTCAGCAGCGCCTTCGACGGCTTCAGCAGCGCCTTCGGCGGCTTCGGCGGTCGCTTCGGCAGCGCCTTCAGCGGCTTCGGCGGTGGCGTCAGCAGCGCCTTCAACGGCTTCGCCAGCGGCTTCAGCGTTGGCTTCGGCGTCAGCGGCCATCGAGTCAGCGGTTTCGGTGGCGGCTTCTTCGGTGGCTTCCGAGCAAGCAGCGAGGCTCAGGGCGGCGCCAGCAGCGGCAGCGGCGAGAATGATCTTGCGCATAATTTAGTATCCTCAATCAGCGAGTGGTGATCGCCGGGCCTTGCGAACCCTGGCGCGAAACCCGCCTGATGGCTGGCTTCGAGGGCTCAAATAATGGCGCAAATGTGTCAACGCAAGCGGATTTCGACGGGCCGTGACACATTTTGCCACGTTCCCGACAAAATATGGCGGATTCTAGGCACTTGGCGGCAGGCGTCGGTTGCGGGCAATTTCCCGTCTGGCCTTTGTGCCACCCGCTGCTAACCAGCGGACATGGCTGACCGCAACCACCTCTATCTTGTCGATGGCTCGTCGTACATCTTCCGCGCCTACCACCGCCTGCCCCCGCTGACCGACCCGGAAGGCACCCCGGTTGGCGCAGTCTACGGCTATACCACCATGTTGTGGAAGCTGGCCGAAGACCTGCACAAGGCCGACGGGCCGACCCATCTGGCAGTGATCCTCGACGCAGGCAGCACCTCGTTTCGCAACGAGATCTACGACAAGTACAAGGCCAACCGGCCACCCCCGCCGGAAGACCTGGTGCCGCAGTTCCCGCTGATTCGCGACGCCACCCGCGCGTTCAGCCTGCCATGCATCGAAGTGCCGGGTCTCGAAGCGGACGACCTGATCGCCAGCTACGCGCGCACCGCGCAGGCGCAGGGTTGGCACGTCACCATCGTCTCCTCGGACAAGGACCTCATGCAGCTGGTCGGCGAAGCAGGGGGCTCGCGCATCGACATGCTGGATACGATGAAGAACCAGCGGATCTTCCTCGACGAGGTGCACGAGAAGTTCGGCGTCGGGCCGGAGCTTGTCGGCGACGTGCTGGCGCTGATGGGCGACTCGGTCGACAATGTGCCGGGCATCTTCGGGATCGGCCCCAAGACCGCGACCAAGCTGATCCAGGACCACGGCTCGCTCACCGCAGCGCTCGATTCGGCGGAAGGCATGAAGCCCTCGAAACTGCGCGAGCGGCTGATCGAACACCGTGCCGATGCGGAGATTTCGCGGGTCCTGGTGACACTGAAGGAAGACTGCGACCTGCCGATCGCGCTCGACGAGATGAAGCTCGACGCGGTGCCGCCCGAACCGCTCGCGGCATTCCTTGGCAAGCACGGCTTCACCAGCCTGCTGCGGCGCCTGGACAGCGGCGCGGGCAGCCCCTCTCGCGCGACCGACCTCGACCCGGCCAAGCCGGTCACCAAAGGCGAGGCCCATGCGCCCGAAGGCAACCGGCAGGCCATGCCCGAATGGCCCGCAATCGACCGGGGCCTGTATGAATGTGTCCAGTCCCGCGCCGCACTCGACAGCTGGATCGAACGCGCCTTCGCCGCGCGGGTGGTGGCGGTCGATACCGAAACCAGCAGCCTCGATGCGATGCAGGCGGACCTGGTCGGGATCAGCCTCGCCACCGGGCCGGGCGAGGCATGCTACATCCCGCTCGGCCATCACGGCAGCGACATGTTCGCCGAGAAGCCGGAGCAGATCGACCGGGCAGAAGCGCTGGAGGCACTGAAACCACTGCTGGCCAGCGATGCGGTGCTGAAGGTGTTCCAGAACGGCAAGTACGACCTCAACGTGCTCGCCCGTAACGGTGTCATGGTCAGTCCGGTCGACGACACCATGATCATCAGCTTCGCGCTTGATGCAGGGCGCGGTCAGGATGGCATCGGCGGCGGTCACGGGATGGACGAGCTGTCCGAACGCCACCTCGGCCACACCCCGATCCCGTTCAAGGACCTGTGCGGCACCGGCAAGAAGGCAATCTCGTTCGCCGAAGTCCCGCTTGACCGGGCGACCGCCTATGCCGCGGAAGACGCGGAGGTGACCTGGCGGCTCCACGCCTTGCTCAAGCCCCGCCTTCCCGTGGAAGGGGGCAGAAGGGTTTACGAGCGGGTCGACCGCCCGCTGATCCCGGTGGTGGCGCAGATGGAGCGGCACGGGATCAAGGTTGACCGGGCGCGCCTTGCCAGGCTGAGCGAGGAATTCGCCACCACCATCGCCGCGCTGGAGGGCGAGATCCATCAGCTCGCCGGTGAACCGTTCACCATCGGCAGCCCCAAGCAACTGGGTGACGTGCTGTTCGACAAGCTCGGCTACAAGGGCGGGCGCAAGGGCAAGAGCGGGCAGTATTCGACCGATCAGGGCATTCTCGAAGGTCTCGCCGCGCAAGGTGCTGAGATCGCCTCCAAGGTGCTCGAATGGCGCCAGCTGTCGAAGCTGAAGA
>JAHDXX010000337.1 GCA_023384025.1 Sphingomonadaceae bacterium | reverse complement strand
AGCCGAACCGCCAGTCAGCCTGCCTGACGGGGCAGTGATGATCGGCGGTGATACCGCCCATTGCCGAGGGGTGACGACGGTGCGCAAGGGCGCGCGGGCCAATCCCGGTCAGGCGACTGTGCGCGCAGCCCCGTCGGTCCATGCCCCGGCACTGCGCAGCGTGCCGCAAGGTGCGCCAGTGGTCGTGTGTGAAACCGCATCGGAGGGCTTCTGGACAGCGGTGGTCTATCGCACTGACATTTCAGGGGTCGATCCAGCCCGGATCGAGAGCGCATGTTTCTTCCTGTATCCGGTGCAGACGCGCCAGGCCTATCGCGGGCCATGCCTCGCCGGATGGGTTCAGACCCGCGCGCTGGTCCCGCTGCCGCTGGCCGGTGCAGCGCGATGAACCGGCTCGTTGCCATCTTGCTGGCGCTGGTGGCTGTCACCTTTGTGCCCGCCGCCCGGGCCGATGATCATGCCCCGCCAAGCTGCCGCGAGGTCATCGCGGCGCATGACGGGATGGGCGAACCCGGCTGGTATATGGCAGGCGCCGTGCCCGGCGCGGTCTATGCCAGCGGAGCGGCGATTGCCGACCTTGATGCGTTCATTGCCCTGATGGATCGCCATCGCGGCAAGCTTGTCATCATCGAAGGCGGCAATTTCGAGGACTGGGATTTCTCCATCGTCGGCCCGCCGGTGCGCTCTGTCTGCTTCCGCAAGGCGCGGCTGGCGCGATCGACCTGGCATCGGGAAGACTTTCCCGGAATGGGCTTTGTCGACAGCGATCTGACGCGGGCGAATTTTCGCGGCGCCAGCCTGCGCGGCATCCTGTTGCAGAACACAACGCTCGATGGCGCGACCATGGCCGGTGCAGTGCTCGATGGCGGGCTCTATACGGGCGGCTGGGGCGACAGCATCGACGGGTGGGACCTGTCCGGCGCCAGCCTGCGGGATTTCCGGTTCGTGTGCGGGACAGAGATTTTCGACGGCTGTCCGCTCGGCCCGTCTGGACCCAGCTTTGCCCGGGCCGACCTCACCGGTGCCGACCTCTCGCTGTTCGGCGACTGGAGCGGCACCGACTTTTCCGGCGCGCGCCTCAATGCGACCGTCATGGCCCCGCGTCAGGTGCCGCAATTCGTGCTGGCCGAGGTCGAAGGCGGGGTGGTGCTGCGCGGCGGGGCCTACCGTATCACGGTGACGTCCGGGGAACTGCGCGAGCTCCAGCATGAAGCCGGGGAGCACGCTTCGGATTCGGCCGGGCCGTCATTTCCGTGCCACCGCGCGTCGAACCGGGCCGAGCGGATCGTGTGCGGCGAGTTCGAGACGCGGCTGCGCCAGCGCGATCTGGAGCTTGCCTGGCTCTACGCGAAAGCGCGCGAGAAAGGGCGGGCCGAGCCGGAGGCGCAGAAGGCATGGCTGGCGGCCCGCAACCGGTGTACCGATGCCGATTGCATCGCCGGGAGCTATGACCGGCGGATCGACGTGCTGGCGTCCTCGCTTGGTGCGCCCGATCCGGTATTCGGCGGGCAGACCGCTTACTTCATGCACGAGAGCCTGCCGCTGAGCCGGGCGTTCCGGTCAGAGGGGCTCTATGCCAGGCTCCTGCCAGCGCTGGTCGCGGATGCGGATGTGGGCGCTGTCATTCGCCGTCAGGCGGATGGACGCTTTGCGATCGCGGGCAAGGCCTTGGGGGCGAACGGGCATATCTGCACCCTGATGGCCGGGAACCTCGAATTCGATCCGGCGACCGGCTGGTTCGCGCAGCGACAGCAGGATGGCAGCCCGCCGATCCGCCTGTTCCAGTTGATCGACGAAACGCTCCATATCGTGCGCGGCGGGCATCCTGATTATGACCCCGCGATGGCCTCGGGCGCGTACCTGACCTGCGGCGCGCGCGCGTCTTTCCCCCCGATGTCGCGGATCGCCACCGAACCCGCCACACTGGCCGCGATGATGCGCTTCTTCGAGTTCTAGGGTCAGGACCCATTAACCGCGCCTTCGAGGTTTGAGTCAAAATGGCTCAG
>JAHDXX010000336.1 GCA_023384025.1 Sphingomonadaceae bacterium | reverse complement strand
ACCACCAATGCCGCCAAGGCCCGCTTCAAGGGGATCGAGCTGGAAACCTATGCGAAGTTCGCGCGCGGCTTTGCCGGGGACGGCTCGTCGCTGAACTTCACCGGGATGATCGGCTGGATCGACGGCGAATTCCGCGAATACGTGGTCAACGGCGTCGACCTCAGCAACGTGCGCAAGATCCAGAACACGCCGAAGTGGACCGCCGCTGGTACGTTCGGCGCGCTGGTTCCGGTCGGCTCGGGCGATCTCTCGCTGTCGAGCACGCTCAGCTACCGCAGCAAGACCAACCAGTTCGAAACGCCGAGCCCCTATCTCGACCAGAAGGGCTATGCCCTGCTCGACGCATCGATCGTGTGGACCGCGCCGGATGACCGCTTCAGCCTCGGCGTGCATGGCCGCAACCTGACCGACAAGCGCTACATTACCTCGGGCTACCAGTTCGTGGCCGTTGGCGCGGACGGAACGCCGGTACTGAACACGGCCGGCAACCCCAGCCCAACGCTGGGCCGCGAAGGCGTGGTCACCGCGTTCTACGGCAACCCGCGCCAGGTCTACGCCACCGCGACCGTCAAGTTCTGATCCAACCCTCCTCCCGAGGGCACGGGGTCGGACGCTTCGCGCTTCCGGCCCCGTTGTCTTGTGCGGGCCCATCGGGCATAGGCCCCGCCCATGCACGATATCCGCCTGATCCGCGAAAACCCCGAAGCCTTTGATGCCGCGCTGGCTCGTAGGGGATTACCCCCGCAATCGGGCGAGCTGATTGCACTTGACGAAGAACGCCGCGCGCTGACCACGCAGGTTCAGCAGGGCCAGTCGCGCCGCAACGAAGCCTCAAAGCTGATCGGTGCGGCCATGGCGAAGGGCGACAAGGATGCCGCCGAAGCACTCAAGGCCGAAGTCGCGGCACTCAAGGAAGAGATGCCTGCGCTGGAAGCGCGCGCAGACGAGGTGGCGGCGCAGCTGAAGGCGGCGCTGGAGATCATCCCCAACCTGCCCGGCGACGATGTGCCAAACGGCGCGGGCGAGGAAGACAATATCGAAGTGAGCCGCTGGGGCACTCCGCGCCAGTTCGACTTCACGCCGAAAGAGCACGCCGACCTCGCACCGGAACTCGGCATGGACTTCGAGACCGGCGCGCGGTTGTCCGGCGCGCGGTTCACCTTTCTGCGCGGCGACATGGCCCGCCTCCACCGCGCGCTCGGCCAGTTCATGCTCGACGTGCAGACGCGCGAGCACGGCTACACCGAATGCAACCCGCCGGTGCTGGTCAAGGACGATGCAATGTACGGCACCGACAAGCTGCCGAAGTTTGCCGAGGATATGTTTAGTATTGAAACGCCGAAGCACACAGATGGACAGATCGATTTCGTGCTTCGCGTTTTGGAAAACGATTACCTTTGTCGGCTTGCGGAAGAGAGCGAACCCGACTTTCGTGCGGAGTTGCTCCAATGGGCGGATGCCGCAGTTAACCGCCGTTACCTCATCCCCACCTCTGAAGTCTCCCTCACGGCAAGCGTGATGGGAGACCTGCTCGACGAGAGCATGCTCCCGATGCGGATGACCGCGCTCACGCTGTGTTTCCGTTCCGAAGCCGGCGCGGCGGGCAAGGATACACGCGGGTTCATCCGCCAGCACCAGTTCGAGAAATGCGAGCTGGTTAGCGTGGTCCGACCGGAAGACAGCGAGGCGGAGCACCAGCGGATGACCCGCTGTGCCGAAACAATCCTCGAGAAGCTCGATCTGCCCTATCGCAAGGTGCTGCTGTGCACCGGCGACATGGGGTTCGGCGCGCGCAAGACATATGACCTAGAGGTCTGGCTGCCCGGGCAGGGCGCGTGGCGCGAAATCAGTTCGTGCTCCAATACCGGCGATTTCCAGGCGCGCCGGATGAATACCCGCTACCGCGTGGCGGGCGAAGCGAAGAAGACCCAGTTCGTCCATACGCTGAACGGTTCCGGCCTTGCGGTCGGGCGGACGCTGGTGGCAGTGCTGGAGAACTACCAGCAGGCTGACGGCA
>JAHDXX010000045.1 GCA_023384025.1 Sphingomonadaceae bacterium | reverse complement strand
CGATGCCTTGCAGGCAGCGATCAACCCGCAGACCGGCCGGGTCCACACCAGCTACAGCCTGGTCGGGGCGCAGACGGGGCGCCTTAGCTCGACCGACCCGAACCTGCAGAACATCCCGATCCGGACCGAGATCGGCCGCCAGATCCGCGAGGCATTTGTGGCCGAGCCGGGCAATGTCCTGCTTGCGGCAGACTATTCGCAGATCGAGTTGCGCCTTGCCGCGCACATGGCCGACGTGCCGCAACTGAAGGAGGCCTTCGCCCAGGGCGAGGACATCCATGCCCGGACCGCGAAGGAAATGTTCGGCGAAGTCACCCGCGACACCCGCGCCCGGGCCAAGACAGTCAACTTCGCCATCCTCTACGGGATCAGCCGCTGGGGCCTCGGCACCCGGCTGGGGCTTCCAGCGGATGAGGCGCAGGCGATCATCGACACCTATTTCCAGCGCTTCCCCGGCATCCAGCGCTATATCCACGAGACGCTGGAGAGCGTGCGGGCCTGCGGCTATTCGGAGACCCTGTTCGGGCGCAAGACCTGGTTCCCGCGGATCAACGCCAAGAACCAGGCAGAGCGGCAAGGCAGCGAACGCGCCGCGATCAACGCGCCAATCCAGGGCACCAGCGCAGACATCATCAAGCGCGCCATGGTGCGGATGCGGCCCGCGCTCGCCGAAGCGGGCCTCGGCCATGTCCGCATGTTGCTGCAAGTGCATGACGAACTGGTGTTCGAGCTTCCGGAAGGCGATGTAGCCGCAGCACGTCCGGTGATCGAGCGGGTCATGGCCGAAGCCGCCTTGCCCTCGGTCGCGCTCGACGTGCCGCTGGGGATCGAGATCGGCACCGGAACGAGCTGGGGCGCCGCGCATTGAGCGGGTATATGACCCTTTCCGTTAATGCCGCCGCCCCCGTGCGCCCGCTGGCGCTGTTCGACCCCCGCAACTGGACCGTGGACTGGGATGCGCTCATGCGTTCCGGCATTGCGCTGACCGTGGCGGTCCTCCTTGCGCTGGTGCTCCACCGCCTGCTGTTCGCCGGGCTCCGTCGCCTCGCAAGCCTGTCCGAGACGCCGCTTGATGAAATGGTGTTCGAGCGGCTCTATCGCCCTCTGCGCTGGACCATGGTCGCCATTGCGGTAGCCACGGCAAGCCAGGCCGATCCGCTGCTCGGGCAGGTCTGGGCCAAAGTGGCGGTGTTTGCCGTGCCGGCACTGATCGGCTGGATTGCCTATACCCTGATCAAGGCACTGGCCCATGCGCTGGAATACCGGGCGGAGCTTTCGCCCGACCCGGTTTCGGCCCGCAGCCGCCGTACGCGGATCGCGATCCTTTCGCGCACCGCCGTTGTCGTCGTGGTGGTGATCACTGTGGGGTTGATGCTGCTGGGCATTCCCGGCGTACGCGATGTCGGGACCACCTTGCTCGCCTCTGCCGGCCTTGCCGCACTGGCGGTCGGCGCGGCGGCACAGCCCGCGCTCAAATCGCTGATTGCGGGCCTGCAGATGGCGATCACCGAACCGCTGCGGATTGGCGACCTGGTGGTGGTCGACGGGCACACCGGGCGGGTCGAGGAAATCCGCATGAGCTTCGTGATCGTGCGCACCTGGGACGAGCGGGCAGTGGTCGTGCCGACCAACCGCTTCCTCGAAAACACGTTCGAGAACTGGTCACGCCGCAACGAAATGCTGACCGGCCCGGTGTTCCTCCACCTCGATCCGGCAACCGATATCGAGCCAATCCGCGCGGAATTCCTGCGGTTCGTCGCCACTCAGGACAAGTGGGACCAGCGCACGGCCCGCGCGCTGATGACCGAGGCCCACCCGGAAAGCATCGAGGTGCGCCTGGCAATGAGCGCACGGACCATTGGCGACCTGTTCGACCTGCGCTGCGCCGTACGCGAGCACATGATCGGCTGGCTGCGCGAGACAATGCCCGACGCATTGATCCGCCGCCACCTGGTGACTGCGGCGCCGGTCGAGGAGTAAGGCCCTACTCGATCGGGGTGTCGCCCGGCCCGCCGTGCTTGCGGTCTCGCACCGGTTCGACCATGCCTTCGTGGATGAATCCGATCGGGCGCACTTCCGCCGCCCGCTTCTTCAGTTCGCCGCGCATCTTCTTGTACTCGGCTTCCATCGCTTCGGTCACGGTGGCGCGCGAATCCTCCAGAGCCTTGGCGAAATCGGCACCGGTCACGGTTTCGACCGCACCGCCCGCACGGCGCAGGGCATTGAGCCCGGCCCGGCGGACAAGGTCTTCCAGGTCAGCCCCGGTAAAGCGCTCGGTCTTGCCGGCGAGATCATCAAGGCTGACATCATCGGCAAGCGGCATCGCGCCCGTATGGATACCGAGGATCTGCGCACGCCCCGCCTTGTCGGGTGTACCGACGTAGACCAGTTCATCGAACCGGCCCGGTCGCAGCAGAGCCGGGTCGACCAGCGTCGGGCGGTTGGTTGCGCCGATCACCACGACCGATCGCAGTTCCTCCAGCCCGTCCATCTCAGCAAGGATGGTGTTGACCACCCGGCCTGTCACCTGCGGCTCGCCCTGCCCGCTTCCGCGCGCAGGCACCAGGCTGTCAATCTCGTCGATGAACACCACGCAGGGTGCAACCGCGCGGGCGCGGGCGAACATGCGGGCAATCTGCTGCTCGCTTTCGCCGTACCACTTGGACAGCAAGTCGGAGCTCTTCATCGAGATGAAGTTGGCTTCGGCTTCCTTTGCCACCGCCTTCGCGAGCAGGGTCTTGCCGGTGCCCGGCGGGCCATAGAGCAGGAACCCCTTGGCCGGACGGATGCCGAGCCGCGCGAATGCATCGGGATTCTTCAGCGGCAGCTCGACCCCTTCCTTGAGCTTTTCGATGGCATCGCCGACCCCGCCAATGTCATCCCAGCCGACCCGCGGCACCTGCACCATGACTTCGCGCATGGCCGAGGGCTGGATGCGTTTCAGTGCGGTGAGGAAATCCTCGCGCGTGACGCAAAGATCATCGAGCACTTCGGGCGGGATCGTGCGTTCGTCGAGATCGAGCCGGGGCATGATCCGGCGGACCGCGTCAATCGCCGCCTCGCGGGCCAGCGCGGCGATATCCGCGCCCACGAACCCGTGCGTGACGCGCGCCAGTTCGTCGAGGTCGACCTTCTCGCCCAGCGGCATCCCGCGGGTGTGGATCGCAAGGATTTCACGCCGCCCACGCTCGTCGGGCACGCCGATCACGATCTCGCGGTCGAACCGGCCGGGGCGGCGCAATGCCTCGTCGATCGCGTCAGGGCGGTTGGTGGCCGCAATCACCACGATGTTGGAGCGGGACTCCAGCCCGTCCATCAACGTGAGCATCTGCGCCACCAGCCGCTTTTCCGCTTCTCCGGAAACCTGGCTGCGCTTGGGCGTGATCGAGTCGATCTCGTCGATGAAGATGATCGCCGGGGCGGCCTTGGTCGCTTGCTCGAACACTTCGCGCAGGCGCTTCTCGCTCTCGCCATAGCCCGAGCCCATGATTTCCGGCCCGTTGATGGTGAAGAACTGCGCGTCGCTCTCGTTGGCGACCGCCTGCGCAAGCCGGGTCTTGCCGGTGCCCGGCGGGCCGTGCAGCAGCACGCCCTTCGGCGGATCGACGCCCAGACGGGTAAACAGTTCGGGATAGCGCAGCGGCAGCTCGACCATCTCGCGCAGGGCCTGGATCGTCTCACCCATGCCGCCCACGTCATCGTAGTTGACCACCGCACGCCCGCCACGCGGTTCCTCGAACTCGGCCCGCAGCTCGACTTCGGTGTTCTCGTCGATATGGACGATCCCCTTGGGGACGGTCGAAACGACGGTCAGGCGGATCTGCGTGAGGGCGTAAGCCGGCACATTGAACATGCGCTGCACGTCGGGCGGCATGTTCTGGACCGGCTGCTGGCCGGTGGTGGCAACCAGGTCGCCCGCCACCAGCGGACGGCGGAAGAAGTTGCGCTTCAGCGCCTGGCTCGGCCCCTGCAGCCGCATCTCGCGCTGGGCGGGAGCAAATACCACCCGCGTGGCCGGGCGCGATTCGGCCTTCGACACGTGGACATGCTCGCCCGAGGCGGCTTCGGCATTGCCCCGCTGGAGCCCGTCCAGCCGGACCAGTTCGAGGCTTTCGTCTTCGTCATAGGCAGCCATCGCGATGGCCGCGGTGCTGCGCTTGCCTTCGATCGCCACCACATCGCCTTCGGTGATGCCGAGCGCCTGGAATGCCGAGCGCGGCATGCGGGCCACGCCGCGCCCGCTTTCTTCCTGCCGTGCGGCAGCGACCTGGAGCCGCACCGTCTTGTCTTTCACTGCCTGCCCGGTGTCAGCCATGCGGTGCGTTCTCCATCGTCGTCGCGTGAGCGCCCAAGCTAGGGACTCACGGTGCCGGATGCAAACGGGGGGCTGGCGGATTGGTGCCCGCGGCAGGTGCGCCTCGGGCAAGAAAAAAGCCCCGACCACTGGGGCCGGGGCTGGAAAGTCTTGGGAGAGGATGCCTGAAAGGCCCGCTCTATGTGCCCTCGGCAGCCTTTTTGTGCAAGTGCGAAATAATCATAGTGTGTTGTAAAAAGTGCAACTCAGAACATCCCTCAAGCTATGGGTCGTTGAAATTTCATCACAATCCGGTCAGTCTTCCCGCGCACGGCATCGTCGAACACGTTCCTGGACAGGTCATCCGTGCTGCGACGCAACATGTCTGACTGGTCAACCAGTACGAACCCGGCTGCCTGCATCGCGGACACCACTGTCTCCGGAGCGATCCGGTGGAGCTTGTCGGTCACTTCGCGCGGATCGCCGGCCGGGCCGACGTGGTCGATGATCACCACATGACCGCCGGGCCGGACCGCCGCATACCAGTTGGCGAGCACGGACGGCACGTCGAGCCGGGGAAATGCGTACTGTTCGGATTCCCAGTACAGGTCGTGGAAAGTCAGGTGGGCGAAGATCATGTCGACACTGCCCGGAGCGAGCTGCATCGCTTCGGGCGGGACCGGCATTGTGCGGATGGTCGGGTAGAGCTTGCTGCGTTCAGCCCATTCCCTGGCCGGGTGGAACCGGACCGGGTTGATCGCGTAGACCGTGCCGTTCGGTCCGGCGAGGTCGGCCAGCAGCGCCGAATAGTACCCGCCCCCAGCCATGAAATCGGCGATCACATCGCCCGGCTTGACCCCGGTGAAGCGCAGCACCTCGGCCGGATGGCGGCTTTCGTCGAGCTTGCGGTCGCCCTCGGTCCGGTCGCGCGAAGCAACCGCATCATCCGCCTTGTCAGCCAGTGCAGGCCCCGCCTGCGTCAGCGCAAGTCCCGCCAGTGCGACTGCCTTGATCATGTGTCTCATAGTTTCCCCCTTAGTTGCGGAAGTAGTCAAGCGGGCCCCGATCCGGCTGGCCAGCACCGCTCGACCGACCCCTCCAGTGCATCGACCAAGCGCGCGTGACAGCCAGAGGCCAAGCCGCTATGCGGACGCCAAACCCAGCTACCCACCTGAAAGAGGCGATAAACCGATGCAGAAGCTCTATCCCGATGCCGCTTCAGCGCTCGACGGGGTGCTGCGCGATGGCATGCTGATCGCCAGCGGCGGGTTCGGCCTGTGCGGCATCCCGGAACGCCTGCTCGATGCGATCCGGGACAGCGGCGTGAAGGACCTGACCTTTGCGAGCAACAATGCCGGGATTGACAACGAAGGCATCGGCAAGCTGCTGCGCACACGGCAGGTAAAGAAGATGATTTCCAGCTATGTCGGCGAGAACAAGGAGTTCGAGCGGCAGTACCTTTCGGGCGAGCTCGAAGTCGAGTTCTGTCCGCAAGGAACCCTGGCCGAGCGCATGCGCGCAGGCGGCGCGGGGATTCCCGGCTTCTACACGAAGACCGGCGTCGGCACCAAGGTCGCCGAAGGCAAGGAAGTGAAGACCTTCGACGGCGAGGAGTACATTCTTGAACGCGGCATCTTTGCCGACCTCGCCATCGTCAAGGCGTGGAAAGCCGACGAAACCGGCAACGTGATATTCCGCAAGACCGCGCGCAATTTCAACGTGCCCGCTGCAACCTGCGGCAAGGTGTGCGTGGTCGAGGTAGAAGAGATCGTGCCTGCGGGCAGCCTTGATTCCGACTGCATCCACCTGCCCGGGGTCTACGTCCAGCGGATGATTGTCGGCGCTCCCTACGACAAGAAGATCGAGTTCCGCACCGTGCGCGAACGGGTGCCTGCGTGACACCGCGACGCCTTGCCCTGACCTGCGCGCTCCTTGCGCTTCCCACGGCGCTCGGCGGCTGAGTAGCTGCGGCAATACCCGTGCTTGCGGCAGGGGGGATCGTGGCACGCGAAGCGGACGCAGACACAGACGCTGATGAGACGGTGCCCGTGGTCGAGGTGGAGCCGAAGACAGCGGCACCCGCTGCTCCGGCTCAAGAGGCGTTGCCGGAGACCACTGCCGACAATCAGGCCCTTGCGGAAGCGCCGCTCCCAGCCCCGGCCCCAGTGCCCGTGCCGGTGTCTGACACTGCGGGTACTGCGGTGATCGCCAGCGCCTCGGCCAGTGCGACTGGCACGCTTGCCGCCATCGATGGCGGTCAGTCTTATGCCGACTTCGGAAGCTACGCACTGGAACAGGCCCGGCTTGATCCGGTCTCATCGCCGCGCCGATCGGCCATTCTCGCCCAGCCCGGATCACTCAAGCCCGAAACGACCGAGTGCGGCATCCTGCCCCCCGCAGTGATTGTCGATCTCGATCCTGCGGGCGGCAAGCTCGATCCGGCCAGCCCCTTGCCCTTCAATCCGGCGCTGGCCACGGCACTCGGCACCCTGCGTGCGAGCGATGTGGCGGTGTTCTGGATCTCCGGCAACGGTGCGGCCACAGCCGGGCAGTTGCGCGACCAGCTGGTTGCCACCGGGCTTGACCCGCTGGGCCGCGATATCCTCTTGCTCATGCGCCGGGGCACTGACCGCAAGGATGCGCGCAGGCGCGAACTGGCCGAGACCCATTGCGTCGTCGCGATCGCCGGCGACACGCGCAGCGATTTCGACGAGCTGTTCGATTTCCTGCGCAACCCCGGCGCGGCCGCCCCGCTCGAACCGCTGGTCGGCGCGGGCTGGTTCCTGATCCCCTCCCCCACTGCTGCCAAGGAAGACTGAACCGATGTCCGAGACCCCAGGCTGGACCCGCGACCAGATGGCCGCCCGCGCAGCGCAGGAGCTGCAGGACGGTTACTACGTCAATCTCGGCATCGGCATCCCGACGCTGGTGGCCAACCACATCCCCGATGGCATGCATGTCACGCTGCAGAGCGAGAACGGCATGCTCGGCATCGGGCCGTTCCCGTTCGATGATGAAGTCGACGCCGATCTGATCAACGCCGGCAAGCAGACCATCAGCGAGCTGCCCCACAGCGCCTATTTCGACAGCGCGGCAAGCTTTGCCATGATCCGGGGCGGGCACATCGACCTGACCGTGCTCGGCGCGATGGAAGTCGCTCAGAATGGCGACATCGCCAACTGGATGATCCCGGGCAAGATGGTCAAGGGCATGGGCGGGGCGATGGACCTCGTCGCCGGGGTCAAGAAGATCATCGTGGTGATGGAACACTGCGCCAAGGATGGCAGCGCGAAGTTCATCCCCGAATGCACCCTGCCGCTGACCGGCCGCAACGTGGTCGACATGGTGATCACCGACCTGGCGGTGTTCCAGCGGGTCGATCACCAGAGCCCGTTCCGGCTGATCGAGCTCGCTCCGGGTGTGACTGCGGACGAGGTCGCCGCGAAGACGACCGCGCATTATGAGGTGATGCTGGGTTAAACCCTGCCGCTGCGAGGCTACATCGCCTTGCTATTGAGCCGGACGGTTTTGTCCTTCCCCCAGGTCGACACGCTCATGGTGCTGCGGTTGCCGTTGATCAGTTCCGTCACCCGCTGCGGTGAGGGCAGCCGGTCCTGCGCCACGTAGCTGATTTGCGCGTCGGGCAGATGGTAGGTGACCGCAAATTGCTCGCCCTTCTCCCCGCCTTCGCTGGTCGCTGCCATCAGGCTCGCCCCGGCGTCGGGTCCGACAAACACGCCGCGCCCAGAATCGCCTAATGCGATCATGTAGCGATCGGTTGCCGATCCGGGGCGATAGAGTGTTTGAACGCCGCTAATCGTGGCATCGCGGCACCACCGCTGCGCTGCCTCGTCGTCTTCGTCACTGCCTTCTTCGATCTCGCCGTTGGCTACCATCATGCCAAGGACACCGTTGAGCAAAGAAGCGGCACCATCCACTGGCGCGTCTTCGGCTTCCTGCGGAAACGCCAGCAGATTGTCGCACGCTGCAACTGGGGCCAGCGCTTTGCTCGGTTCAAGCTTGGCGGGCAGCGTCAGCTCGCTGATCGCCTGCTCCATCCATATGGCAAGATTCGCTGCCGAACGCGTCTTCGAGCTTGCCCTGACTTTGATGTACCAAGCCCCGAGCGAGAAGAATGCCAGACCGGTGCTTGAAAATTCCGACCCTGCACCGCCACGATAGATCACGCGCAAGGCCTCTCCGCCGGTAGACCCGGGCAAGGCGATGACCTCGGGGGCGACCTCGATGATCGGCCCGGCGTAAATGTCCCGCGCTTCGATGGCCAGTTGCGCTTGCGAGAACCACACGGGCACAGTGCCGATAGTGTCGCGGAAAACATAGACCGACAGGCCTTCCTGACCGTCGGCAGTATCGAAGCGGATCGCGACATCGAGGAAGTCCTTGGAAAAATCGGTTGCCCCACTTCGCTCGATCCCGCCCAGCCTCGCTGGGATCACAATTTTGCTGTGCTCGTGCTTGAACACCTTGCCTGCCTTGACCGCGACGGCGGTTTGCGCAGCGGCGGGTATCGCGGAAAATCCCACGGCCGCGAGTGCAGCCAGAACGAACCCTTTGGCAACCTGCATGCTTTTTCCTCCGCGTTGGTCCTGGGACGGCTATCGCGGCTGCCCCTTCCCCGCAAGCACTGGCTCCTTCGAACGATAAGCGCGACCCGCGAAGCGCCGTGGAACCACGAGTCCGGGCCCTTGCTCAAACACACTATTCTCTTGATTTCTGTTATTACAGAAATTATAGACGATTTTATGAAGCTCTATGACATCCCCGAAGCGCGTGCCTTCATCCTCCATTGGGGGGAGATGGGCACGCATTGGGGGGTCAACCGCTCTGTCGCACAGATCCATGCCCTGCTCTATCTCTGCGACCGGCCGCTCCATGCGGAGGAAATCTGCGAGACACTGGGCCTCGCCCGCTCCAATGTCTCGACCGCTGTCAAGGAACTGCAGGGTTACGGCATCGTCCGCCGCACCCATGTCGAAGGTGACCGGCGCGACCATTTCGTCGCCGAGACCGACCTGTGGGAAATGCTCACGCGGATCGTGACCGAGCGCAAGAAGCGCGAGATCGATCCAACCATCTTGGCTTTGGAACAACTTAGCCGCGACCTGGACGGCAGAAGCGATGTGCCCGCGCATGTCCGCGAGCGGATCGGGCGGATGCACGAGTTTATCGGTACGCTGTCGCACTGGTACGACGACGTACGCGGCCTTCCCAAATCGACCCTGGTCACGCTGATGAAGCTCGGCGGCCGCGTTGCGCGGCTGCTCCCCGGCAAGAACCGCACCTGACAGCAAAGGAGGCCAGTACCCACGACGTAGACGCTTGTTCGAGTATTTCTCTATTTTCAGAAATAACAGGAGGTCATGATGTTCGAATCTGCCAGCTATCTCGCCTACCTTGCCCTGAGCCTTGGCCTGACCGTGTGGGTCGCCCGTACGCTGTCGAAGAACGGCGAGGTGTTCCTGATCGATTGCTTCGGGCACGAGGAAGCGCTCGCCCGCTCGACCAACCACTTGCTGGTGGTCGGCTTCTATCTGGTGAACCTCGGCTTCATCCTGCTGACGCTGCAATTCGGCAAGCCGCCCGAAAGCCTGCCGGAAGCGATCCGGTTCCTTTCCGGCAAGGTCGGGCTCGCGGTGCTGGTGCTCGGCGCGATGCACTTCTTCAACATGAATGCCATCGCCAAGTTCGGGCGCAAGGTCGGCGCATGGTTCCGCGAGGAACAGTGGGCTGCCCAAGCCCGCCCGGCACACGCGCACGACGCCTAGGCGACAAGGCAACCGATGGCGCGGGCGGCAATGCCGCCGCCCCGCCAGCGGGGAGACGAGGAGGTTTCGATGAAAATCTTGCTGTCGACGTTTGCAAGAGCCGTCTGGTGGGGATCAATCGCGGGCGCAGCGCCTTACACGATCCTGTTCATGCTTCCCCTCAGCCTTGCCATGGCAGGCGATGGCGAACCGCTCGGGATGCTGCTCATGATAGCCTTTCCCCTGGTGATCAGCGCAGTAATCGTCTTAGCCGCAGCATTGCTGATCGGCTTGCCGCTGACCGCCATACTCAGCCAGTCCGGCCATGAGCGCCAGATGCATTACGCGATTGCGGGCCTTGGCGCTGGTGCGGCAATCCCGGCCCTGATTATCCTCGCGGTTGATGGCGGCAGCTACGAGCCGATGCTGTTCTTCACAGTTCCCGGCATGATCGCGGGGACCGTCACCGGCCTGATCTGGGGCAAGTGGCGCGAGGCGCTGGCGGACCAAGCCGCCAGCGCTGATAGCTGAAATCAGGCCAGCGCCGCTTTGAGGCGGTCAGCAAGATCAGTCCGCTCCCACGGGAACAGGTCGCCCTCGGCTTTGCGGCCGAAGTGGCCGTAGGCCGCCGAGACACGGTAGATCGGCTTGTTGAGGCCGAGGTGCGTGCGAATGCCGCGCGGGGTCAGGCTGACCAGCTTGGGCAGCGCCGCTTCCAGCTGGGCCTCGGTAACGCCGTTGCCGGTTCCGTGGAGGTCGACATAGAGCGATAGCGGCTCGCTGACGCCGATGGCATAGGCAATCTGGATCGTGCAGCGCCGGGCAAGGCCGGCCGCGACCACGTTCTTTGCGAGATAGCGCGTGATATAGGCCGCCGAGCGGTCGACCTTGGTCGGGTCCTTGCCGCTGAACGCGCCGCCGCCATGGGGCGAAGCGCCGCCATAAGTATCGACGATGATCTTGCGGCCGGTCAGGCCCGCGTCACCATCAGGCCCGCCGATCTCGAAGCAGCCGGTCGGGTTGATGTGATAGACGGTCTCGGCAGTCAGCAGGTCGGCCGGCATCACGTCCGCGATAACGCCCTTCACGTAAGACTCCAGCTCGGCGTACTTGGCCGCATCGCCTTCGCCGTTGTGGAAGTAGTAACCCGGCGCGTGCTGGGTCGAGACGACGATCGCGGTTGCTGCGACCGGCTTCTCGTTCTCGTAGCGCAGGGTCACCTGGCTCTTCGCGTCCGGCTCGAGGAACGGCGCGGCGCCGCTCTTGCGGTCGGCAGCCATACGCTGGAGGATCTTGTGGCTGTAGTCGAGGGTCGCCGGCATCAGGTCGGGCGTTTCGTCGCTGGCGTAACCGAACATGATGCCCTGGTCGCCTGCGCCTTCATCCTTGTTCGAACCCTCCGCACCGGGATCGACGCCCTGCGCGATGTGGGCGCTCTGGCCGTGGAGGTGGTTCTCGAAAGTCAGGGTTTCCCAATGGAAGCCGGACTGCTCGTAGCCGATGGCCTTGACCACGCCGCGCACGGTCGCCTCGATTTCTTCGAGCGCGCCCTCGGCCCATTTGCCGTCTTCATACACGCCCTTGCAGCGGATTTCGCCCGCCAGCACCACGCGCTGGGTGGTGGTCAGGGTCTCGCACGCAACCCGCGCCTCCGGGTCCTTCGACAGGAACAGGTCGACAATCGAATCGGAAATCTGGTCGGACACCTTGTCCGGGTGACCTTCGGAGACGCTTTCGGAGGTGAAAAGGAAGCTGCTGCGCATGGGGATTCCCGATATAAAGAAAGCTTTATGTGCCGCTCCGCTGTTAGCGGCGACGATTGCGCATGGCAACCAGCGATGCAGCGATGGCAAGAAATGCCCAGGCCAGCGGAAGAAGGTTTCCCACCCGGCTGAACAGGGTCGGGGCGGCAGCCGGGGGGATGGCACCCTCGATCGCTTCGGCACGGTGCATCGGGATGTGCTGGCGGACCACGCCGTTGGCGTCGATCACTGCGCTGATTCCGGTGGTGTTCGAGCGGAGCACCGGCAGCCCTTCCTCGATCGCGCGCAGCCGCGCCTGTGCGAGGTGCTGCGGCGGACCCCAGGTGCCGAACCAGCCGTCATTGGAGGGATTGAAGAGGTAATCGGGACGGTTGGAACGATCGACCACCTGCCCCGAGAACACAATCTCGTAGCAGATCTGGATCCCCGCCTGCCCGTAATCGCCGAGGTCGAGCGTGCGCGGGCCGGGGCCGGGCCAGAAGTCGATCGTGCCCGCCACGAGCCGGGTCGCCCCGAGCGGTTCGAGCAGCCAGCGCAGCGCAAGATATTCGCCATAGGGCACCAGATGCGCCTTGGCATAGCCGCCGATGATCGCCCCGCGGCTGTCGATGGCGGTCACCGCATTGCGTGCCCCCGCCGCGCGCCCGTCGCGAATTTCGAGGTCGACCGCGCCGGTCAGCAGCACGCTGTTTGCACCAATTGTACGGCCAATGCGGAAGCGGGCAAACTTCGGGTCGCCGCCTGCGGTCATCCGGTCATAGTAGCGTTGGGGGTAACCGTCGCGCAGGTAGTCGGGCACGGCGGATTCGGGCCACAGCACCACGCGCCGCTCGGTCCGGTCGGTGCGCACGGTCAGGCGGGCGATCCGCTGGAACTGCTCTTCGAACTTGCCCGGATCGTCGAGCTCTTCCTGCCGCACGTCAGGCTGAACCAGCGTGTAGGCGAGCGTGCCCTCACGCAGCGCCGGGGCAGGCAGGTACATACCGCCCGCCAGCAGGGCAGCAGCGATACCGGCGTGCAGCCAGCGCCGCGCCGAAAGCAGGTGCCAGAGGCCCGCCCCGAGCAGGACCACCAGCCCTGAGAGCGCATAGGTCCCGAGCCATGGCAACAACGCCGCAAGACCCGGTCGGTCGAACGGGCCGAGCAGCGCCAGGCCAAGCGGGTCCCACGCGTAGCCCGTGAACACCCAGCTCCGCAGCCATTCGGTAACCGTCCATGCCCCGGCCGCAAGCAGTGCCAGCGGCAATCCCCGCGCCTGCCCTTGCCCTAGCCAGCGCACCAGCAGTGCGGCCAGCGCGGGATAGACTGCGAGGTAGAGCGAGAGCAGCGGCACGGCGAGCCAGCCGAGCCAGGTCGGCATTTCCGCCTGGTAGGTGAACGCGGTTGCGATCCAGTTGTTGGCGAGGGTGAAATGCGCGACGCCGAACAACCAGCCGAGCGATGCCGCGCGCTTCGGCGTGGCGGCACCCGCGGCCAGCAACACCAGCCCGCCGATCCCGATCAGCGAGAGCGGCCACAGCGCAAGCGGGGGGAACCCGGTCGCCGTCAGCAGGCCGAACAGCAGCGCGGCAAGGCGCGGATAGCGGTTGATCAGTGCCGGGAGTGCGGGGGTCGGATGCATCGGCGCTTGCCTTGTCCTGCCCCCGCGCGCCGGTCAAGCGCGGTCAGGATTCGACCGTCTCGACCGCTTCTGCACCTTCTCCGGCAGGCTTGCGGCGGCGCGGCTTCAGGCGCGGCTTGGGCGCTTCACCCTCTGCGTCAATGTCGCCAGAGGCGCTGATCGACGGCGGCAGCACGGCTGCATCGAACGCAGTCGGAGCATCGTCCCGCGCAGGCGCTTCGTCGCGGCCCGTGGTGCGGCGGCGCGGGCGGCGCTCGGCACGCTCCTCGCGGGCCGGCCGGTCCTCGCGGGCCGGACGGTCCTCGCGCGCGGGGCGCTCATCGCGTTCCTGCGGCCCGTCTTCCCGGGCGAACGGGTTCTCGTCGGCGCTGAATTCTTCGCCTTCCGAACCACGATCCATGGCGTCATAATCGTCACGACGCGGACGCTGGCGGCGCTGGTTGTTGCCCTGGCGACGCTCGTCGTTCGAACGCTCGGCACGGCTTTCGCCTGCATCCTCACCGTCCTCGTCGTCGTAGTCGTCGCGTTCGTCACGGCGGCCACGCGCTTCGTCCTGGCGGGCCTTGTTGTCGGCGATCACGCGGAAATAGTGGTCAGCGAACTGCAGGTAGTATTCCGCCTGCACCCGGTCGCCGTTGTGCGCGGCGTCCTGCGCCAGCTTCTTGTACTTGTCGAGAAGCTGCGGCGCATTGCCCCGCGCGCGGCTGTCGATGCGGTTCTGCTGATGGCCGCCACCGCCGCCCTGGTTACGGTTACCCCGCCCGCGACGACGGTTGTTGTTGTTGCGATTACTGTTGTTGTTCAAGGAATAGTCTTCCTCTGTATCGACCGCCCATCCGGCACCATTGCCCGGCGGCCGCATGACCCCTCGCCGCGCCCGCTGGACACGCGGGGTCGCGGTGCCCCATCTGCCTATCCTGACGAGCCCTCTGGCCCGGTCGCACGCGCAAATGTTGGAGCTAAGACCGGGCGGGTGGCAGGTGCCACGGACCGCTGGTCTTGGGTTGCACTTAGACACTCGTGCAGCCTTTGCCAAGCCCCCCGCACTAGCAGACCCGAAAAACCAGTGCGCGGTCGCGGCCGGCCAGGTCCTGCCGCAATTGCGCTGTCAGCCCCGCACCTGAGCCGATTGCGCGCACGGCTGCGGCCTGACGATACCCTATTTCGACCACCGAGACACCGCCAGGAGCAAGCAGGCCGGGCAATTGCGGCACCAGCACGCGATAGTCGTCGAGCCCATCTGTCCCGGCGAACAGCGCGCTGGCCGGTTCGTGGTCGCGCACATCGGGGTCGAGCTCGGCTCCGGTCTCGACATAGGGCGGGTTGGCGAGGATCAGGTCGAACTGGCCGAGCCCCCCGGCCCATCCCGCCCTGTGCCAGTCCGCTTCCACGAACCGCGCCTGCGGGCGCAGCCCGAGCTGCTCGGCATTGCGGGCCGCAACCTCCAGCGCGGCGGGTGAACTGTCGATCCCGACTCCTTGCGCTTCTCCCAGGCGCGAGAGGACCGCCAGCAGCAGCGCGCCTGAACCGGTGCCACAATCGAGCACGCGGCGCGCATCGGGTTTCTCCTCCAGCGCAGCCTCGACCAGCACTTCGCTGTCGCCGCGCGGGATCAGCACGGCAGGGGTGACGATGAACGGCAGGCCGTAGAACTCCTGTCGCCCGGTCAGGTAGGCGATCGGTTCGTGCGCGGCGCGGCGTTCGACCAGTGCAGCGAGCCCATGCGGCGCAGCATCGCGCATGTGGCGCAGCAGCATCTCGGCGCGTGACACCCCCAGCAGGTGCGCGGCGAGCAGTTCGGCATCAAGCCGTGCGGTATCGCTGGTCTCGGAAAGGCGCCCCGCAGCGGCGCGGATGGCTTCGGCGACAGTCAACCCGCCCCCCGTTCGTGTCGAGCGCAGTCGAGACATATGTTTGCCACCGCCTCTCGACTTCGCTCGAGGCGAACGGAAGCGCATGTCCCCCTCACTCGCCCATCGCCGCCAGCCGCTTGGCCTCGTCCTCCGCGATCAGGGCATCGACTAGCTCGCCCAGCCCCGGCCCGGCAAGGATCTCTTCCAGCTTGTGCAGGGTCAGGCCAATCCGGTGGTCGGTTACCCGGCCTTGCGGGAAGTTGTAGGTGCGGATGCGTTCGGAGCGGTCGCCAGAGCCGACCATCGCCTTGCGCGCTTCGGCCTCGGCCCCCTGCGCCGCATCGCGCTGCGCCTCGTAGAGCCGCGCGCGCAGCACCTGCAGCGCCTTTTCCTTGTTCTTGTGCTGGCTGCGCCCGTCCTGGCAGGTGACCACGGTGTTGGTCGGCAGGTGGGTGATGCGAACCGCACTGTCGGTGGTGTTGACGTGCTGGCCGCCCGCACCCGATGCCCGGTAAACGTCGATCTTGAGGTCCTTGTCCGCTATCTGGACGTCGACTTCGTCGGGCTCGGGCAGTACGGCAACAGTGGCCGCACTGGTGTGGATGCGCCCGCCGCTCTCGGTCACCGGTACGCGCTGGACGCGGTGGACGCCGCTCTCGAACTTGAGCTTGGCGAACACGCCGGTGCCGGTGACGTTGGCGACTATTTCCTTGAAACCGCCGACTTCGCTTGCGTTCATGCTGACCGGCTCGACCTTCCAGCCCTGTTCGGCGGCGTAGCGCTCGTACATGCGGTAGAGGTCGCCCGCGAACAGCGCGGCCTCGTCGCCGCCGGTGCCA
>JAHDXX010000044.1 GCA_023384025.1 Sphingomonadaceae bacterium | reverse complement strand
TGGACGAGCCCGAGCTCAAGATCATCGACGTGTTCATCTGCAAGCTGCGCAAGAAACTGAGCCATGCCTGCGGCGGCGAGAACTACATCGAAACCGTCTGGGGCCGCGGCTACGTGCTGCGCGATCCGGGCGAGGAAGCCGAAGCCGCATAACCGGCCTTGCGGCTCGCAGGCGAGCCGGGGAATAGAAGTCAAAAGTCCTTCTTCTGGGACGGGGGATGCGCCCGGGGTGGAAACACCCCGGGCGTTTTTCTATGGGCTGCGAATGACAGCATTCAAGGAAGGCGACCCGACCACTCTCAACCGGCTGTATGGTCGCAGCCAGGGCAAGCCGCTGCGCGCCGGGCAGCAGGAACTGGTCGACAAGCTGCTGCCGCAGATCGCAGTGCCGGCCGAGGGCCCGGTCACGTCCGAAGTGCTGTTCGGCGATTCGCGTCCCCTCCATTTCGAGATCGGGTTTGGCGGCGGGGAGCACCTCGCCTATCGCGCCGACCTGCTGCCGGATCACGGCTTCATCGGAGCCGAACCCTTCGTCAACGGGGTGGCGCAGGCGCTGGTCCATGTGCGCGACGGGAGTCTTGCCAATGTCCGGCTGCACTGGGGGGACGCGCTGGAGGTGCTGGCGCGCATCCCCGACGGCAGCCTGACCATGCTCTACCTGCTCCACCCTGATCCCTGGCCCAAGGCCAAGCACGCCAAGCGGCGGATGATGAACGACGGGCCGGTGAAGCTGTTCGCGCAGAAACTGAAACCGGGCGGCGAGTTCCGCTTCGGCACCGATCATGACGTCTATCTACGCCACGCCCTGATGGTGATGCAGCGCCACACCGACCTGTTCGAATGGCAAGTGAACGGCCGGGAAAGCTGGGAAATCCGCCCATCCGGCTGGTGCGAGACGCGGTATGAGCACAAGGCGCGCACAGTCTACGGGCACGAAGTGTGGTATTTCCGGTTCCGGCGGAGGTGAGTGTCGGGCTGAAGGGCATCGTTGGTGCGGCGTTCGTGCTGCTTTCGGGGCCGTTCCTGCTGTTCTCGGTCGGCGGTCTCGGCAAGATTGCCTGGTTCGGGTTGACCGGCGAAGTCACGACCGGAGTGGTCAGCACCAGTGACAGCCGGTCAGGCGGCAGTCGCGGAACCAGCGCCGTCCCCGTCGTAAGCTTCATCGATGAAAGTGGCCAGACACGTCAGGTGAGCGGCACGATCGGGCTGCGCAAGAGCCTGAACGGGCGCCAGCGGTTGACCCACGCGATCGGCACTGAGGTTCGTTTGGTGCATCCGGCTGGCAAGCCCGAAGAGGCTGTGTTCGCGGACGGCAAGACCATCGCATGGATGACTTTCACCGCGTTGTTCGTTGCCCTGTTCCCGGCGCTCGGCATCTGGCTGATCCGTAGCGACCGGCGTGAAATGCGCGAGCAGGGGATGTTTCGCTGACAAGCACTGGTTGTCGCCCTCTGCTTGCACGGTCGAACCATCAGGCTATATGGTCCAATTCTGGCTTTGGCGTTCAGAACATCTCGCGATTTTCGTTGGTTGTTCATCGTCAGTGCAGGGGGGCAGGTCTGGAATCCGAAAAGGGTTTGAACCACGCCTCATCAGAACTTCCAAGGGCGCGCACACTTTGAACACGGCAACACGTTTTTCGATGGCTTTGCGGAAGGCCGCAACTGGGCTGCTGATTGTCGCGAGCGGACTACTGGCGGGGTGCACGGCGATCCCGTCCAGCGGCCCCACCGGCGCGCAGGTGCGCGCGCAGGCGGTTGCAGACATCAACCGCCTCGGGATTGAACTTATCGAGCTCAAGTCCGCAGATGCACTGCCGCCGGCCCCTCGTTCTCCCGAGGGTTTCGGACCCGACTATACGCCGCCACCCCCGACCGAGCTTGTGGGGATTGGTGACGTGCTGGATATTTCCATTTACGAGACCGGCATTTCGCTGTTCGGCCGCTCTTCATCCGGCCCGATCGACCAGGGCTTTGAACCCGGTGCCAAGGTGGAGCGCCTTCCCCCGACCCTCGTGAGCGAGGAAGGGACGATCAACATCCCGTTCGTCGGCGAGTTGCGAGCCGCTGGCCGTACAACCAGCGAAGTTGAGCGCCTGATCCGGGCCTCGCTGCGCGGAAAATCGCAAAACCCGCAAGTCATCGTATCGATCCGCGAAGGGCTGACAAACTCGGTTATTGTGGGGGGGGACATTGCTCGGCCCGGGCGCCTCGTTCTGCCGACAAACCGCGAGAGCCTGTCGGATGTCATCGCGCTCGCTGGCGGGCACAGGGGCGAAGTCAAGGACATCCTGGTCCGCGTCCAGCGCAACACGGCGGTGGCAGAATTCCGCTTGAGCGATGTCATGAACTCACCCGACCAGAACATCCGGATCTTCCCGGGCGACAGGCTCTCCCTTGTCCGGACCCCGCGCAGCTTTTCTGCACTGGGAGCAGCCGGGAAAGCCGAGCAGATCGGTTTTCCAACGGCCGATGTCACGCTTGCCGAAGCAATCGCCCTCGCCGGTGGCCCGAGCGCAGCGGTGGGCGATCCCCGCGCCATCTTCGTGTTCCGGATCTACGAAGGGGAAGAGGGACGCGAACGCCCGGTGGTGTACCACCTCAACATGATGGATGTGAGCGCATTCCCGCTGGCGCAGCGCTTCCCGATGGCAGACGGCGATGTGCTCTACATCGGCAACGCCGAAGCCAACCAGCCGATCAAGCTGGTGCAGATCGTCAGCCAGCTGTTCTTCCCGCTGGTGACGTTGCAGAATCTGACGAATTTTTAGGGCGGGTTTACAGTTAGCCGCAGAAACCGACAATCGATCGAGGCCCGAATGAAAGCATCTGCAACAAAACCACGCCAGACGCGATTAAAGGCAGGAAGTCAGGTACAAGGGCTGCTCGTTCTGGGTATGCATCGCAGCGGCACCAGCGCGATCACGCGTGTGCTTAACCTGCTCGGCTGCGCTTTGCCAGACGACCTCATTGGCCCGGGCGACGGCAACACCAGCGGCCACTGGGAAGCGGTCAAGGCAGTCAATCTGAACGATGAGATCCTGACATCGGCGGGCTCATCATGGGACGACTGGGGGCCAATCAACGCCGACTGGTATGCCTCAGGGACCAGAGAGGCCATGCTGGAGCGCATCTCCGAAGTTGCCACCGAGCATGCTGCCCTCGGCCCACTGTTCGTGCTCAAGGATCCGCGTCTGTGTCGCCTGGCAGACCTTTGGCTGGACGGGCTGAAGAACGCAGGTATCGAGCCCCGTGTCATCCTGATGATGCGGAAGCCAGAAGAGGTGTCAGCATCGCTCGACAACCGCGATCTGATGAGCCCGGGCTACGGCCAGTTGTTGTGGCTGCGCCACGTGCTCGATGCCGAATTCTTCTCGCGAGGAACCAGGCGTGTGGTTTGCCGTTACGACTTGCTGCTCGACGATTGGCGCGGCACGGTTGCCAATATCCGCACGTCGCTCGGCATTGCATTGCCGCGCAATGCGCCCGCGGTTCATGGCCAGATTGATGCGTTTCTCGACGGCAGCCACCGCCATCACGAAAGCGGTCGCAAGGCCGTTCTGGCAGAGCTCGACCCTGCAGACTGGATCGGCAGGACCTACGCGATCCTGCACCGCTGGAGCGAGAACGGCGAGGATCAAAGCGATCAGACCGCGCTCGACACGATCAGGGCCGAATTCAACGGTGCATACGCCACCTTCGCACCGCTTCTGCTGACATCCGATGCAGCAGGTGCGCTCGGCTCGGGCAGTGAACTCCGGCGCGAAATGGAGGCCCGCCGCAATGAAGCCGACCTCACCGCCGACCAGGCCCGGCAAGCATTACAAGAAATCGAAGCGGCCAAAGCGAACCATGTTGGCCAGATAGCGGATCTGGAGGCACGCCTTGCAGGTGCCGAGGCGAAATCCGCTGCGTTGGGCGCGGAAGTGAGCCGACTTGAGCAAAACACCCAGGAACTGTGTTCATCCCTCGAGAGCCAGCAGGTCATGGCGAGCGAACTGGCCACGGAGCGGGAGCGCCTGTCGGTTGAACTCGTCGCGGCGACCGAAGCACTGCGTAACGCGGAGCTCAGGATTGCAGAGCTGACCGGCCAGGTGGCGGCCACTGAAAGCGCTCTGCTGCAACGGCAGGAAGAACTGGCGCAGTGGTGGGAACAGGCCCGCGCCGCTGAGCGGGCTTCGGCGGTAGTTGAAGCCGAACTCGTTCAGGAACGTGAGCAGCGCAAAGCGACAGAGAGTGCACTCGCCGATTTGCGGGACGAGTTGGAAAAGGCGCGCGAACAAACGGTCGCAACGGATCTTGCGGCAGAAGAAGCCCGGAAACTAGCTGATCTGGAACACGCCCAGCGCAGGGCGGCGGAAGATCGGGTCAGTTCCGTAGAGAAGGAGCTGGACGATCTTCGCGAACGCCTTGACGAAGCACTCGAAGCGCCGGTGGAGCCGCCTCAGCACCTGCTCGACGAGAACATGCAGCTTAACCAGCAGCTGCGAGCACAGGAGTTTGCCCGGTCGGAGGCGGAGCGGAATCTTTCCATGCGTTTCGATGAAATCGCACAGGTTACAGCAATGCTGGCTGAAGAGGGGCACCGAGCTGACAGCACACAAGCCAACGCACTTTGGCTGGCCGAAATGGCGAAGATCGCGCAGGTTTTCCCCAAGTGGTGGCCACTCATGCCATCGCGGTGGCGGCAACAGCGCGAACACCGCCGCTATCGCAATGCGGGCCTGTTCGATGCGCAGGCCTATCTCGCTGCCAATCCGGATGTCGCCGCCCACGGAATGGATCCCGTGCGGCATTATTTGCTGCACGGCATGGCCGAGGGGCGGCCGATCACCAAGCCCGACTAGACCGCCAAGCACCATCGTCCAGGCCTTTGGTAGCCTGTAGACTTGATCAGGATTGGCATCGGAATTTGTCATCTTGGAAAGATATTCGTCTACCTAAGGGGATTCGCGCCTTTTGCCGCCAATCGCGGACGCAGGCGCAGCGATAGTAAAGGTTACTGAATTGTCGAACACCATTCCTCTCGCCAGCATTACAGATAGTGATGTTGCACGATTCCGTGCTGAATCTGAATTCGATGAGCAGTGGTACCTCAGCCAATATCCGGACGTTAGGAAAAGCGGCATTGATCCCGCGCGGCATTACCTGTGGCTAGGCAAGCGACTTAACCGACATCCGTCAAAGGCATCCTACGAGAGGAGCCGCGGGTTGGGCCTGCATTGGTGTATAATTACAACTCCGCACGTTTTGTTTATAGCTCACACCTTATCGGAGCAATTGAAGAAATTCGGCTGGGAAGTCGAGATACGCCTCGAATGTCCTGACGTTTTCAATCATGATTATTATATCGTTCTCTGCGCGCAAATGTTCGACAAACTGCCGCCCGGAGAGAAGCGCATCATTTATCAATTGGAGCAATCAACGAGCTCTCGCTGGTTCTCCGATAGATATTTTTCTGACATGAACAATTCTTTTGCGGTTTTGGATTATTCACTAACCAATATCGAATTTTTATCTAAAAATGGAATATCTTTTCCGCACGTTTATTATTTACCAATTGGGGCATCGAACAACTACGCAGATCATTCAGATCGTGATAAATCAATCGATATCTTATTTTACGGAGATTTTAAAAGTTGCCCTCGAAGACAAAAGATGCTCGAAATTGCAGAAGAGCGATTTGTCGTTACCCGTATCGATTCTCTATTTTCGAACGATATCAAAGAGCTCATTCAAAGCTCAAGGGTTGTTCTAAATATTCACTATTATGAAGACGCTCAACTGGAAATGCCGCGGATTCAGGAGTGCCTCTCCTTGGGCGTCCCGGTGGTTTCGGAGTCGACAGCAGATCAAGATGACTACGCCAAACTGGATGGGGCAGTGACCTTCTTCGAATGTGGCAATGAGAATGCCATGATTTCCGCCATCTCGACGGTCCTCGCAGATTGGCAAACAAGTGCAGGAGCAACTCAGAGAGCCGCGGCGTTTTGGGAAGACCGGTTTTCATTTATGTTCAGTCGGTTTCTGATTGGTACCGGGATACTACCGACTGATGCGCTTGATCACATTCCAGCGCTTGAAGTCAGCGAGGACGCAACGATTGCGCTGTCACTGCCGGAGACAACGGATCGGCGCAGAATGTTCGATCGTGAGACACGACAGCCAGCCATGCAAGTCTTTGATGGAATGCGCAGAAGACCTGGCTGGATTGGGTGCGGCATGAGTTACAAATACCTGTGCCGCAGCGCTCGTGCAGCGGGTGTTACTAAGTTAACGATCCTGGAGGATGATGCTCTTCTCAATCCTGATCATTTCGAGCGGTTGTCGATCATCGAAAGCTACTTGCAAGAGAATAAGGGAGCGTGGGATGTGTTCTCAGGGGTGATCGCGCATTTGCACGATGAGGCAAGAATTGTCGATGTAGAGCATTACCGCGGCATGGATTTTATCTGGCTGGATAAAATGACCAGCACGGTATTCAACATTTACAGTGATGTATCGATGGACTGGATAGCGCGCTGGAACCAGAATGACCATCACGTGGAATCCAATGCCATTGATCGCTATCTTGAAAACGCCAATTTGCGGGTAATTGTGACCGATCCTTTTCTCGTTGGTCATCGTGAGGAGCTACACTCGACTTTGTGGGGTTTTCAAAACACGCAATATCGCGACATGATTGCCGAAAGCCAGAGCAGGCTACGCACACTTAAGAACGAATGGCTCGCTAGAAACGGCAGAGCTCGCTTGCGTTTGTAAAGTTGTGCCCTGCACGCCGCGGTAATCTCAGATTTTGCAGCTCAAGATCAATCGGAACGCTCCAGGCTACAACGCCTCATACCGCTCCACCGCTTCGCCAACTTCGTCGAACGTGATGCCGTGGCCATCGTGAATCAGAACTGCTCGATTGCACACGTCGCGGATGGTGTGCATGTCGTGACTGGCAATGATCATTGCCCGATCGGACCGCTTCTCAAACAGTTCATGGTGACACTTTCGCTGAAAGTTCTGATCTCCCACCAGAATGACTTCATCGATCAGATAACAATCGAACTCTATTGCCAATGATAAGGCAAATGCCAGTCGGGCACGCATTCCGGAAGAATAGGTCTTCACCGGCATCCGGAGTGCGCCTCCCAGCTCAGTGAAATCTTCTACGAAGTCGCGCATGTCGACATAGGAATGGCCGTAGATACGGGCGATGAAGCGCGCGTTGTCGTATCCGGTCAGGCTGCCCTGAAAGCCGCCATTGAACCCGATTGGCCAGCTGATCGACATATGGCGAACGATCCGGCCGCTATCAGGAAGCTCGACCCCTCCTATCTGCTTGATCAAGGTGGATTTTCCTGCACCATTGCGACCTAACAGAGCGACCCGCTCGCCGCGGGCGATTGTCAGGTTGACGCCTTTGAGCACTGCTCTTCGGCCATGCCCGGCAGGATAGCTTTTGCGAATGTTCTCACACCTGATCATTCGATCACCAACGTCCGCCGCACCCTTCGGCATAGCATCAGTCCCAATGCAATGCATGGCAACGCGAAGGCGAGGGGGTAGAAAAATTCGAACTGGGGACTAATTCCAGGTCCAAAAATTCCCAAACGCATCATCTCCATGGCGTGCACGGGCGGTGAGTAGAGCGCAGCGTTGGCCAGGGCAGGTGAGAGTGACCCGACGAGAAAGAACGCCCCTGAAAGCGGGATCATCATGTAGTTGGTTACCGGAATGATTTTTTCTATCACCTCACTCATTTCACTCAGCGGGGCAACGATAACCGCGATCGAAAACGTAAAGAGCGAGAAATACAACCAGCCCAATATCACGAAGCCGAGGTCATGTGGGCTAGGAAACAGGCCTAACGCAAGTAAAGTCGAGCATATGAAGAAATATGCCATCATGTGCCCGATAAATTCAATGATGAATCTAACAATTATTAGGTCAAGGACCTTGACCTGCCTGTGATACATCAAACTACCATTTGCAGTAAATGCGCTGACGGCCCGATTGATCGTGCTTCTGAATAAGACCATCGGAATATAGCCGCTAATCACGAAGGCGACTATATCCACGCCAAATTCAAACGGACCCTTGGTGACCCGCCATAGCAAGGCGATCAATCCGGCAAACAGCAGCGGCTCCACCATGATCCACAGGAAGCCGATGTTTTCCCGGCCGAAGCGAGTGGTCAGTTCGCGGATCATCAGGGCCTTGATGACCCGCTTCTGGATATCCCAGCCCTTGGCGAGCGAGGCCACGGTTCAGTCCTCCGGCGCATGTTCGAGGATTCCGACCACGAACATCCAGATGATGAAATAGAGGCAGAGGGCAAAGCCAAGGATCGTCAGCACGATGCGCAGGGCATGCGGGTATTCGGGCAGGTCCGGTTCGTTCGGGTTGACCACCCGCTCGAGGTAAAATTGCTGCTTGAGCGCATCTGCGCGGGCCTGTTCCAGCGTCGAGCGGGTCAGCACCAGCAGCTGTTCGGCGAACTCCTGCTCCACAGCGAGTGCCTCATAATCCGGCAGCTTGGTGTTGATCGCACCCGTGCCACCCACGATCCGCTCGGTCTGGCGGTCGATCTCGCGGGTCAGCGAAGCGATCCGCTGACGCAAGGTGGGGATTGACGGATGTTCCGGGGTCAGTCGCTCCAGCGTGCTCAGTTGCGCCTCGAGTACGGAGCGCTCTGCGATCAGGCGGTTGGCGATCTCGAGGATGCCGCTGGCCTGCTTGAGCGGCTCGACCAGTTCGGAGCGGTTGCGATAAGTGGCCAGCGCCTTTCGCGCCGCAGTGACCCGCTGCTCCGCCTCGTTCATCCGCTCTTCGGCTTCGGAAATGGCCCGCTTGCGTGCGCGTTCGTTCAGCTCATTGACCAGTTCCTCGCTCTGCCGCAGCAGGCGCTCGTTGATCGCCTTGGCATTCTTGCCATCGAAGGCAATTGTCCGCAGCACGACGAGGCCTGTGTCCGGGTCGCGGTCAATCGTGACCTTGCCCTGGTAGTACTCATACAGATCCTCGAACGCATCTTCATCCCACAACGCAGGAAACTGCGACAGGAAATCAGCATTCGCGCTTCCATAGACCTGCTTGACCGGCACCGCCTTGCCCAGTTGCTCCAGCGCCGCGCGAGACCTTACATAGTCGATCACCTGGTCCGCCTGCTCCTGCCCGGCAGACAGCCCCGTGGTCTGGATCAGGTTGGCGATGGTCGAGACCTGTGCGCCACGCTGGTTGGGCGCCTTGATCACGAAGCGCGATTCGGAAACGTACTGGTCCGAAGCGATGAGGAAATAATAGAACGCGCTCAACAGCACCGGCAGCACCACGCCGAGGAAAAACCACGGGTTGCGCCGAATCCGCCCAACAATGTTGCTGAACCTGCTCATCAACTGCCTCTGTTCCGTAAACTGCGCGCGGATGCGACCCGGCGAATGCAAGTTTTCAACCACGCCCCTTCACGCAAGGCCGCCAATTCGGACCTGACGGGAGGCCGCTCTTCATACCCTGATGCCCGCCACATCGCTCGCACTTGGCATGACCGCAGCGCTTCTGCCTGCCGAATCCTGCGGCGCCCTAGCGCTCCGCATCCAACAAGACAATTGCCGGGATAGCTGGACGCGACTGCATTCGGGCGCTTTCGCCACCAAACGCCGGTCACTGCCCCCCATCCTTGACCAGCTGGTCGATCCGCTGAAGCTGCCTCACCAGCGGTTCGAACTGGTCGAGCGGCAGGGCATTTGGGCCATCCGACAAGGCATTGGCGGGGTCAGGGTGCGTCTCCATGAACAGCCCGGCCACCCCGGCAGCCACTGCCGCCCGCGCCAGCAGCGGCACGAATTCGCTCTGCCCGCCCGAGCGGTCACCCAGCCCGCCTGGCTGCTGCACCGAATGGGTCGCGTCGAACACCACCGGGCAACCTGTGCTCGCCATGATGGCCAGACTGCGCATGTCCGAGACCAGCGTGTTGTAGCCAAACGAGACGCCCCGCTCGCACACCATGAAGGCATCCGGTTCCACCTTTGCCCGCGTCGCCGCATCGCGGGCTTTGGACACCACCTGCGCCATGTCACCGGGAGCCATGAACTGGGCCTTCTTGATATTCACCGGCTTGCCTGACGCCGCCACGGCTTCGATGAAGTCTGTCTGGCGCGCAAGGAACGCGGGCGTCTGCAGCACATCCACCACTTCTGCGACCGGCACGACCTGTTCGCGTTCGTGCACATCCGTCAGAACCGGCAAGCCTGTTTCCAGGCGCACTCGCTCAAGGATCCGCAATCCTTCCTCCAAGCCCGGGCCGCGGAACGACTTGCCCGAACTCCTGTTCGCCTTGTCGAACGAACTCTTGAAGATCAGCAGCAGGCCAAGCCGTTCGGCCACTGCAGCTAGGTGCTCAGCCACCGCCAATGCATGGCTGGCCGATTCGATCACACAGGGGCCGGCAATAACGAACAGCGGCGCGCTGCCACCAACTGTTGTGTTGCAAAGTTGCATCTGAAAGTGCCTGTAGTCCGACATTCTGGTCAAATGAGGTCCATAGACGACGGGATTTACACCCGCTCGCACCAGAACTCGTTGACCCTACAGGGACTTGCGGCCATAGTCCATCCACTGACGCGCACCGATGATCGCCGGGGCCCGTTGGGGTAGAGTCGCAACTGCCATAAGGCTGAACTGTTCATGAATTCTGCGATCGTGGCCTCACGATACGGCCAATCAGCTGTGGAAACAGTCGAGATCGAAATCGGCGCGCTGCAGGAACTGCGGTCCGCGATGGACGATCCGGCGTTCTGTGAATCATTCGATCGTGCAGTCGAAGCGATTGTCGCCGTTGAAGGCCGGGTGATCGTGTGCGGCATGGGCAAGAGCGGCCTTGTCGGGACAAAGATCGCCGCCACCCTGCGATCGACAGGCACGCCGGCATCTTTCCTTCACCCCGGCGAAGCAAGCCATGGTGATCTGGGCCTGATTGCCCGTAACGACGTCGTTCTGGCGATCAGCTGGTCGGGTGAGACCAGGGAGCTGGGCGATGTGTTCCGTTATTGCCAGCGCCTCGGCATCACCCTGATTGTTGCAACCGCCGGCAAGGGCAGCACGGCGTGCCGCGCAGCAACAATCTGCCTGGAACTGCCCCAGGTTACGGAGGCATGCCCCAATTCGCTCGCGCCAACTTCGTCGACCACCGTTCAGATGGTCCTGGGCGACATGCTGGCCACCGCATTGATGAAGGCGCGGGGCTTCGGGCCGTCCGACTTCCACGGTTTCCATCCGGGCGGCAAGCTCGGCACCATGCTGATGCCGGTCAACCAGATCATGGGCACCGGCGATGCGGTGCCCAAGGTGATCTGCGATGCCCCGCTCAGCTATGCGACCATCGAGATGAGCCGGAAACGCTATGGCGCCACTGCCGTGGTTGACCACCAGGGCCTGCTGGTCGGCGTGTTCACCGACGGCGATCTGCGGCGCTGCATCGGCATCAATGACCTTGCCGATCCGATCAGCCTTCATATGTCGACAAGCCCGATCACGGTCGAGGCAGACATTTCCTGCAAGACCGCGCTCCAGCTGATGAACGAGAATGCGGTGTCGGTCATCTTCATCGTGGAAGGCAGGCGACTGGTTGGCGTGGTCCACATGCATGACCTGGTCAGGGCCTGCGTTGGCTGAACCTTCCGGTGCAGTGCAGACAATCGATCGCGACCTGATCGTCATTCCGGCGCGGTACGGATCATCGCGACTGCCCGGCAAACCCTTGCTGCAGATTTGCGGACGCTCCTTGCTGGAGCGGGTTGCCGCCATCGCCGCACAAGCGGCGCAGGTTGCGGGAGACTGCGACGTCGTAGTTGGGACAGACGACCGGCGGATCGCCGATCACGCCGCAGCGCTCGGCATCGATGTCACGATGACCGACCCGGCGCTTGGCTCGGGCACGCTGCGCGCCCATGCCGCAGCAATGCAGGCGCCATCTCGCCCCCGTTCGGTGGTGAACCTGCAAGGCGACGCGCCGTTCGTGCCGGTCGATACAGTGGTCCAGGTCGTCGAAGCGCTCAGAACCAGCGGCGCGGATGTCGTGACACCGGTCTTCCAGCTCGACTGGAAGCGGCTTGATCGCTTGCGGGCGCACAAGCAGGAAGCCCCCTTCAGCGGCACCACCTGCATCCGCGCTGCCGACGGCCGGGCGCTGTGGTTCTCCAAGGCGGTCGTCCCCGCCATGCGCGTCGAAGCGCAACTTCGGACGCATCCGATGTCGCCCGTCTGGCAACATATCGGGCTCTACGGCTACACCGCGCAAGCGCTATCGTGGTTCGCCGAACAGTCCGAACCGGGCACCTACGAACAGCTCGAAAGCCTGGAGCAACTTCGCTTCCTTGAGCATGGACGGACGATCCAAACGATCGCCGTGCATGCGCCGCCGCAACTGATGTCAGGGATAGATACCGCAGCAGACCTGGCCATGGCCGAGGATGCGATTGCGCGCTACGGTGACCCTTTTCCGGCCTGAGCCCAGCCGCCCCATGATTGTCATTGTACGCCACGGAAATACCTTCGAAGCCGGTGAAGAGCCGCGCCGCATCGGCGCGCGCACCGACCTGCCGCTGACCGCCAAGGGGCTGCAACAGGCCGATGCGCTGGGCCGCTGCTTCGCCGATAAGGACTGGAGATTCAGCCGGATAGTGACATCACCCTTGCTCCGGACGCGGCAGACGGCTGAGGCCATCGCCGCGCATCAGGCCCTGCCTGTTCCGATCGAGCCAGCGTCGTTCCTGCGTGAAATCGATCATGGCCCGGATGAAGGCCAGACCGAGCAAGACGTGCTTGCCCGGATCGGCGCAGAGGCCATCGCGGCCTGGGACCGCGAAGGGATCGCCCCGTCGGGATGGTCGGTCGACGCTGCGGGGCGAAACGCTGCATGGCGCGCGTTCCTGGGCGAGAGTACAGCGGCGTCCGGCCCTGTCCTCGCAGTGACAAGCAATGGCGCGGCCCGTTTCGCGCTCTTGTCGGATCCCGCCCTCATGCGGCAATCGACCGGCCTCGCATCTTTGAAGTTGTCGACCGGTGCATACGGCATTGTCGAGGTCACCGCAGAAGGCGGCCTTCGGATCGCGGCATGGAACGAGCGGCCGTGACCAGCACCTTCTTGCGCGCGCCGCCCTTCCCCGGTCCGCCTTTGCGCATAGCAGGGGCAACAACATTCGGCGGGCCAGTGCCCGAAGACACACTGCAGTTGCTCGCCAGCGCCAGAGTGGGAGGCGCGTTCTGGTTGCCGCCGGCACCTTTGGCCCAGCCCGGCGGCATGGTCGTCCGCTGTGCACCGCACGAACACGACCCGGTGATCGCGGCCGCTCCTCCGGGGATCGCGCCCGTGATTTACCCCCGGCGAGACGTGCATTGCGATGCAGGCCCGGACCCATGGTCCGCACTTGCACCGGCAGCCGGGCTGGTGGCCCACGGAGACGACGAATGGGTAGCAATTGCCGCCCTGCTCGGCCTGCCTGTGAGCCTGCTGTCAGACGGGCATTACGGCCGGGTCGGCGATACCACGCAGGCTCTGCGGGAAAGCCTGGCGGGAGAGCTGGGCCGGACCACCTGTCGCGACCCCTTCACCGGGGAAGACACAAAGCTGCCAGCGCTGATCACCATCCTGGCGGACTGGCGCAGGCAAATAGAGGCCAACCGCGCCATCGCCGCCGCCTGCGGAATGGCCTGGTGGAAGCAGGACGAAATTCGCCGCTTCCTGTGGCTACCCGAGCGAACCATCCCGATCTTGCACAATCCGCGCAAAGCGATCGCCACGGCCCGGAAAGCCGGCGGCAAGCTGGCTGTCTGGCCGTCGCGGCTCTCGCCCGCCATGGCCGAACTGGCGGACCAGCAGCAGGTCGGGCTGGTCCGGATCGAAGACGGCTTTATCCGGTCGGCCGGGCTTGGCAGTGATCTGGTTCCGCCGGCTTCCGTGGTTGTCGACTTCAGCGGCATCCATTTCGACCCGTCGGGGCCAAGCGATCTCGAACGGATCCTCGGACAGGCGGAGTTTTCCCCGGCCTTGCTCGCGCGGGCGGCCCGCTTGCGCGAGACAATCGTTGCAGGTGGCATCAGCAAGTATGCTGCCAGCCAGGGCGAAGAACCTCCGGAACCCGTGGCAGGGCGCCGCGTCGTGCTGGTGGCCGCGCAGGTCGAAGACGACATGTCCGTGCTCGCCGGGGGCGGCGGTATCCGTTCGAACCTCGAAGTGCTGCGCCGCGCCCGTGCCTGTGAACCGGATGCCGAGATCTGGTACCGTCCGCACCCCGATATCGAGGCCGGGCACCGCGAAGGCGCGGTTGATGACCGGCGGGTGCTGGAACATGCCGACCGGATCGTGCGCCAGGGGTCCATGGCATCGGTGCTGTGTGCTGTCGACGCAGTCCATGTCCTGACCTCGCTAACCGGGTTCGAGGCGCTCCTGCGCGGAAAGGCGGTCACCTGTCATGGCACCCCGTTCTACGCCGGGTGGGGGTTGACCACGGATCTCGGGAAAATTCCTGCCCGCCGCGGCAGGAAGCTCACTCTCGACGAGCTGGTCGCAGGGGTGTTGATCCTCTACCCGCGCTATCTCGATCCGGTCACCCGCCTGCCTTGCCCGGTCGAAGTCCTGGTGGCGCGCCTCGCCAGGCGGCAGGCCCCCAATCGCCTTCAGGCTGTTTCGCGATTGCGCAGATGGCAAGGCCGGTTCATGGCGCGCTGGCGATGAGCAGGGTCATCCTCGATATCTCGCGCCTGATATCGCGCGTCCGCTACTCCACGCCTTCGGGCGTCGATCGGGTCGAAATGGCTTACGCACGCGGCCTGCTGGATATTTACGGCGACAACTTGCACTTCGGAGCGGTCCATCCAACTGGGCGTTTCGGCATGCTCGGTCGATCCGCCGCGGTTGCCTATCTCGGCGAGCTCGAACGGCGATGGGCGTCTGATACGGACAAACGGCGCCAGCGCTCGCTCCTGTCGGTGCTGCCGTGGATGGTCCGCTTGTTTCCCCTGGCTTCGACACTGCCTCCGGACGGTCAGCGGCCAGTCTATGTCCAGGTGTCGCCCCATCACCTCACCAACCCGCGCAAGGTAGGTCGAATCGTGCAGCGGCTCGGGGCGCGCTTCCTGTGCATGGTCCACGATCTCATTCCGCTCGAATTTCCCGAATATGCCCGTCCGGGCGGGGCAGAACTGCACCGGAAGCGGATCGAGACAATTGCCCGCCATGCCGATGCCGTTATCGTCAATTCCGCTGCGACCGGGCAGTCGCTCCAGCCCTGGCTCGAGCAGGCAGGGCGTCGCGTTCCGGTCCATGTGGCGCTGCTCGGGACCAAGGACCTGCCCGATCCTGGTGCGGCGAACGGCACCGGAAAACACCCCTACTTCGTCTGCCTGGGTACCATCGAAGGTCGCAAGAACCACCTCCTGCTGCTGCATATATGGCGCCAGCTCGCAACCACGATGCCAGCCGAATGCATACCGCAGCTGCTGGTGATCGGTCGGCGTGGCTGGGAAAACGAGCAGGTGCTCGACATGCTTGACCGGTGCCCGTCATTGAATGGGTTAGTGGTAGAGCTGCCGGGTTGCCCCGATGCCGAACTGGCCGTCTTGCTCGCTGGTGCGAGCGGGCTGCTCATGCCGTCGTTCGCGGAAGGATTCGGCATGCCGGTGGCCGAGGCGTTGGCGATGGGCGTCCCGGTACTGTGCAGCGACCTGCCAGCCCACCGCGAGGTCGGCGGTGCCACCGCTGAGTACCTCGACCCGCTCGATGGCCCGGGCTGGTGCGCATGTATCATGGACTACGCCGTGAAAGGTGAGCGCTGGCGCGCGCAACAAGAGCGTCTCAAAGGCTGGCAGAAGCCGACCTGGGCAGGGCACTTCAAGGTTGTCGGGCAGGCCATCGAGGCGCTGGCCGGCGAAGCGGACTAAGCCGGCTCCTGCGTCCGGTTGTTTCGGCGCACGCTTGTCACTCCGGTGCCGAACCACCGATCGAGGAAAATGCCCGTAATCGCGAAATTGCCGTCCTGGTCGGCATGATGGTGGCGCATATGGTGCTTCATCAGCGTCTGGCCAATCCGGACGCGCGGCTTCCACTGGTGGCACCCGTATTGGATCAGGTCGTTGACAACTTAACCTGAGATCAGCCCGAAGAAGAACCATGTCCCCA
>JAHDXX010000043.1 GCA_023384025.1 Sphingomonadaceae bacterium | reverse complement strand
CCGATCCGATCGGCTACTTCGCGGTCACCGCGCCCGACATGACGCTGGAGCAGCTGAGCTGGTTCATCGACGATTCGGTCGCCAAGCGCCTGCTGACGATCGAGGGCATGGCCGAAGTCTCGCGCGGCGGCGGGGTCAGCCGCGAGATCCTGGTAACGCTCGATCCGGCGCGGATGCAGTCGCTCGGGGTCACCGCGAGCCAGGTCAACGGCGCGCTGCGGCAGGTCAATCTCGACGCTGCGGGCGGGGTGGCGGAAATCGCCGGTTCGCGCCAGTCGGTCCGCGTGCTCGGCAATGCCGACACCGCTTACGACCTGTCGCAGACCCGGATCGCGATCGGGGGCGGGCGTTCGATCAAGCTGGCAGATGTGGCCCAGGTGACGGACAGCTACGGCGAAATCCGCTCGATGGGCAAGATCAACGGCAAGCAGGTCGTCACCTTCGGCATCAGCCGCGCGCGCGGCGCATCGGACGTCTCGGTCTACGATTCCGCCATCGAAGAGATGGACAAGATGGAAGCCGAAAACCCGGGGATCAAGTTCACCCGGCTGTTCACGTCGGTCGACTATACCAAGGCGCAGTATTCCAGCTCGATCGCAGCCATGGTCGAAGGCGCGATCCTTGCCGTGGTGGTGGTGTTCTTCTTTCTGCGGGACTGGCGCGCGACCATCATCGCCGCGCTGGCCATCCCGCTCTCGGCAATCCCGACCTTCTGGTTCATGGATCTGCTCGGGTTCACCCTCAACACCCTGTCGCTGCTCGCGCTGGGCCTGGTCGCGGGGGTGCTGGTCGACGATGCCATCGTGGAAATCGAGAACATCGTCAGGCACATGCGCATGGGCAAGAGCGCCTACCAGGCCTCGATCGACGCCGCCGACGAGATCGGCCTGCCGGTCGTCGCGACGACATTCTCGATTGTCGCGGTGTTCCTGCCGGTCGGCCTGATGCCGGGCGTTTCGGGCCAGTTCTTCAAGAACTTCGGCCTGACGGTAGTCGCCTCGGTGCTGATGAGCCTGCTGGTCGCGCGCATGATCACGCCGATGGTGGCGGCCTATTTCCTCAAGGCGAAGGGCCACGCGAGCCACGGCGAAGGCCCGATGATGGACCGCTACGAGCGGATCCTGCGCTGGTCGCTCGATACCGGCAAGGCCCAGGCCATCCGCGCGCAGCTCACCCCTGTGCGCGGGCGCTGGTGGCATGCACTGGTCGGAACCGTGCTGTTTGCCTTGCTCGGCATGGCATTTTTCGGGGCCGTGACTGCCGTGCTGATGGGCCTGGCCCAGGTCGCCGGCCCGGTGGTCGATACCGCCACCTGGGAAGAAATGCTGCCGTTCCTGCCGCCATTCCTCGCGCATTTCATCGCCTTCGTGCTGGCGTTCGGGTTCATGCTGGCAGCGCTTGCGGTGGCGGCGGTGGTGGCGTGGTTCGCCACCCGCCTGCTGGCCGCCGTGCTGCGACTGATTTCGCCGGTCCTCGGTTCCCACTTCGCGCAGTGGTTCGCCTATCGCCAGGCCCGGTTCCGGGCTCGGATGCACGACCACCGCAGCTGGATGATGGGCGTCGGCATTGCCTCGCTCGCGCTCACAGTGATGATCGGCGCCTCGCTGCCGGGCCAGTTCTTCCCTGACATCAACGGTGACTACACCCAGGTCCGGATCGAGATGGTCCCGGGAACCACTCTGAAGCAGACCGAAGCGGTGGCGGACAGGGTGGCGGAAATCGTCAACCAGCGGCCTGAAGTCGAAGCGGCGCTGCAGCGCGTCAACGAAGGCAATGGCCGGGTGTTCATCACCCTCAAGCGCGACCGCGAGATTACCCAGCAGGAGTTCGAGCGCGAGCTGACTCCGCTGTTCCAGGACATTCCCGACGCGCGCGTCTCGTTCTTCAGCTTCCAGGGCGGCGGCGGTGGCGGCACGGGGCGGCCGATCTCGGTCATGCTCTCGGGCTCCAACCCGGAGCTGCTCAACGCGACCGCTGCGACGCTGGCCGAGCAGATGAAGACCATCAAGGGCGTGGTCGCACCCCGCGTCGAAGCCGACCAGCGGCGGCCCGAAGTGGTGATCAAGCCGCGGCTTGACCTCGCCGCCAGCCTCGGCGTGACCACTGCGGCGCTGAGCCAGACAATCCGTATCGCCACGCTGGGCGATATCGACCAGAACGCGGCAAAGTTCTCGCTGTCGGACCGGCAGGTGCCAATCCGCGTGCGCCTGCCCGAAACCGCGCGGCAGGACCTCTCGACCATCCGCAACCTGCCAGTGCCGACCGCAACCGGTGGCTCGGTGCCGCTCGAGAGGGTGGCGGAGATCGACTTCGGTTCCGGCCCGACCACGATCCAGCGCTACAACCAGAACCGGCGCATCTTTGTCGGGGCGGACCTCGCGCCCGGCGCTGCCAAGGGTGATGTCGACCAGGCGGTGCAGAAGCTGCCGATCATGCAGAACCTCCCCTCGGGCGTCTCCAACGCGCCGTTCGGGTCGGAGCAGTGGCAGCAGGAAATGGTTGCCAATTTCCGGATCGCCCTGCTTGCCGGGGTCCTGCTGGTGTTCGCGGTGCTGGTGCTGCTCTACCACCGGTTTGTCTCGCCGCTGGTCAACATGGCTTCGCTGTTCCTTGCCCCGCTGGGCGGCCTGATCGCGCTGTGGATGATCGGCCAGCCGATCTCGATGCCGGTGCTGATCGGCACCCTGATGCTGTTCGGGATCGTGTCGAAGAACTCGATCCTGCTGATCGACTTCGCGATCGAGGAAATGGCGCGCGGTACGCCCAAGTTCGAAGCGATCGTCGAGGCCGGGCGCAAGCGCGCCCAGCCGATCGTGATGACCACGGTCGCGATGACCGCCGGGATGGTGCCAACCGCCATCTCGCTGACCGGAGACGGCGCCTGGCGCGCGCCGATGGGTACGGTGGTGATCGGCGGCCTGATCCTGTCGACGCTGCTCACGCTGGTGATCGTCCCGGCCGGCTTCAGCCTCGCCGACGGGTTCGAGAAGCGCGTTGGCCCGTGGCTGCGCGATCGCCTGCTCACCTACCAGCCAGGTGACGAGAACCGGCGGGGCGGGGAAGCACTGCCGGCAGAGTGAGCGAACCTGTTGCACCACCACCGGTGAGCGAAGCAGCGCAGCAGCGCCGCTCGCTTGCGCGCTTGCGCCGGATCCCGCTGCCGCCTGACCGGGCGCGACGGATGCGGATCACCGCCACGCTGATGCTGGTCGCAATGGCGGGGCTGTTCCTGCTGTCGAAGCAGTTTCTCGTCCTGCATCCGGGCTGGGGTTATCTCAACGCTTTCGCCGAAGCGGCGATGGTCGGCGGCCTGGCAGACTGGTTCGCCGTGACTGCACTGTTCCGCCATCCGCTGGGGATTCCGATCCCCCACACCGCGATCATTCCGGAGAACAAGGACCGGATCGCGGACACCATGGCGCAGTTCCTGCGTGAGTATTTCCTGATTCCCGCCGTCGTCGCACGGCGGATGCAGGGGATGAACATGGCCCGCGCGGCAGGCGATTTCCTGCTCCAGCCAGGAGGCAGCGCGCAGAGCCGGATCGGCACCGGCGCAGCGGAACTCTTCGCCGGGGTGCTCGAATCGCTCGATCCCGACCGGCTCGGCGGGCAGGTCAAGGCCGGGCTCAAGCTCCAGCTCGAACGGCTCGAGGTTGCCCCGCTGCTGGGCCAGATGCTGACCGCCGCGATTGCCGACAAGCGCCACCTGCCGCTGATGGATTCGATGATCCGCTGGGCCGGGCTGACGCTGGAGGATAACGAGGACATGGTCCGCGGGATGATCCACGAGCGGGCCAATGCGCTGTTGCGGTTCACCGGGCTGGACGAGCGGCTCGCCAACTCGGTGCTCGACGGGCTCTACAAGCTGCTCGCCGAAGTGCTGGTCGACCCCGAGCATCCCTTGCGCAACAAGATCGAGGAAGGCCTCGAGAAAGTCGCGCACGACCTGGTCCACGATCCCGAAACGCAGGAGCGGGTCGAGCGGATCAAGCGCGAGCTGCTCGACAATCCGGCGGTCGCTGCGTGGTGGGAAGGGGTGTGGGAACGGCTGCGCCAGTCGCTCATCGCGATGGCCCGCAACCCCGACAAGACGCTGGACGGCTGGGTTGGCAGCAACCTCGCCGAACTCGGCAAGGCGCTGCGTGATGACGTAATCCTGCAGAACCAGATCAACCGCTTCGCCCGGCGCACGGCGGTTGGCGTGGCGACCCGTTACGGCGACCAGATCGTCCGGCTGGTCAGCGAGACCGTGCGGCGCTGGGATGCGGTGACCATCACCAGCCGGATCGAGAACGCGGTCGGGCGCGACCTGCAGTTCATCCGCATCAACGGCACGCTGGTCGGCGGGCTGGTCGGGGTCACGATCCACGCGCTGGACAGCCTGCTGTGACCGGCCCGGTCCTCACCACCGAACGGCTCGAACTGTGGCGCCCGGTGGCGAGCGACCATGCCGACCTTTCCGCAATGATGCAGAGCGAGGTCACCCGGCGTTTCCTTGGCAGCTGGGAACCGACCCCGGCCGACATGCACGCCCGCCTGTTGCGCAATGCAGGCAGCTGGAGCCTCTACGGCTACGGCACCTTCATGGTCCGTGAGCGTGGACAATCGACGATTGTCGGTAACTGCGGCGTGTTCCACAGCTGGCGCGGGCTGGGCGATGATTTCGACGACCGGCCCGAGGCCGGCTGGATCTTCGCCGCCGACAAGGCCGGGCAGGGCTACGCCGGCGAGGTGATGGAAGCCGCGCTGGCATGGTTCGACGCCGAACACGGCCCGCGCCGCACGGTGTGCATGATCGATCCGGCCAACGCCCCTTCGATCCGGCTGGCGGAACGGTTCGGCTACGTGCCGCTGCGCGATACGGAGTTTGCAGGCGAGCCGATCAGGCTGTTCGAGCGGCGAGGGTGATTGATTCTCGGGCGGTCACCAGCCTGCAATGTCAAAGCTGACTGCACTACGCCAATATGAAGTAATCGGTTGGCCATGAGCATCCAATGCTGGCGTAAACCGGGCTCGCCGCATCAGGCCCTTGCACACCGCTTCGTCGAATTCCGCCGGTCTGGTCGAACGCTGTATATGGCATCCAGTTGGCATTCCGTCCTCACCGACGGTAAGGCGGAATTGCACTAGGCCAACTTTCCTGTCCCGCACCAACTGAAGCGGATAGTCCCGGACGCTCATCCACTCGCCGGGATTGCTTGCCGGGGCTGCTGCGCGGGTCAAGCTGCGGTGGGCGGTCAGATCAAGGCCCCACCGCGTAATCATTTCATCAGTGCAGGCGCGAAGCGTGGCAAGTGGTTCACCCATGGAACCAAGCATGAAGCGCACCGGTGCATTTCCCTTCCTGCGCACTTCCAGCCATTCGATCTTCGCTTCCTGCTCCGGGCGCAGTTGCTGGCCCAGCACATCGGTGTCCGTTCCGGCTGTCTCGGGATCGAAGCGCGGCCCGGTTCCGGCAGGCGTGTCGACCGGCAGGATGGTCAGCTGGTTGACCATCAATGCATGACCGAACCCGGTGAAGTTGCCGTTGGACCAGTATGCGCTGTGCTGGTAGCCGTCCGGGCCGAATCCGAAACTTGTCTGGGGATCGCCCCGCGACGCCTTGAGGGGGTTACCCGCAACGAGTAGATAGAATTGATCGCCCGGCTCGTACCGTTCGAAATAAACCAGCGACTTCTGGTTACTTTCGCCGAATATCCGCGCCACTCGGCAACTTTCGTCGGTTTTGCGGACCTGCCAGTCCGAACTGGGGGCCAGAACTATCGTCGCTCTGTCTTTCGCGTGCGCTGCCGATGCGAGAAGTGCGGCGCAGGCGAAGAGGCTGCCCTTGAAAAGGTTGATTAGAGCGAGTCCCATAACGCCAACGTATCAATCGCCTGCACAAATTTAAAGGAGCCAGACCATGCAGGCTGTTCGAGCGGGTGTGATCAGCCCGGGAGCACGAACCGTACGCCACTTCGCCAGAACGACGGCATCGGCTCGCCATCGGCGCCGAGCGCAGGATGGAATCGCGCCCGTTTCATCAATCCGCGACAGACGGCCTGGTCGAATTCGACCGGCCTTGTCGATCTCTGGATATGGCAGGACTGCGGGCTGCCATCGGCTCCGACCGCCAGCCGCACCTGCACTATGCCCTGCTGCCCCTTGCCGAGCGCGGTCCTGGGGTAGTCCTTTGCTGTCAGCCATGTCCCCGGAGACCTGACCGGGACGGGCGCGCGGCTCATGCCTCGCAACGCTGTAATATCGAAACCCCAGCTGGCGACGAGATCATCGGTGCATTTGCGCATCGCTTCCATCGGCTTGTCCATCGGGCCCAGCGCCAGCCGGAACGGCTTCTTCGTGCCTGACTTGACCTCCAGCCAGCTCACTGCCCCCTCCTGATCCGGACCAAGCACCTGGCCGAAGATGTCGGTATCGGCCGCCAGTGCCTCCTGATTGAACTCAGCCTCCGCTGACTTGTCGCTGTCGCCGAGTTCGGCCAGGCTGGCCTCGTTGATCAGTATGGCAGGGCCGAAATCGCCCAGATCGCCATAGGTCTGGTTGTCATCGATCGTCCTGCCAGAGGGCCCGAACCGGACGGTGGTTGGAGTAGTGGACCGCTTGTTGATGCCCTTTCCGGCAACCACCATGAAGAACCTGTCCCCGGGTTCATAGCGCTCGATGTAGAACACCGTGCGATCATCGCCCGTGCCGAATATGCGCAGGAGGCGGCAGCTGTCCTCGTCGTAGCTGACGTTCCACTGCGATGAAGGCGCAAGCACCGTGGCGCTGGAATCATCGGCTGAAGCGGCGGTCGAGACAAGGCTGGCGCCCGCCATGAACAGGCCCCCGATCAGGGGGTATAGGTTGCGTCCCATCCCGCAAACCTAGCAAAGACTGGCATGGTGTAAACAGAATCAATGCCTTCAAGGCACCGTCAATGCATTGAACGCAGGCCGCCATGGTCGCCGTTCCCGATGGCTCGGGCATGGGCGTGCCGACGTCCTGAATCAGGCGGTCGGATCGTGCTGTAGCCAGTCCGACAGCGCCTTCAGACCGGGGCGATCCTGGCTTGGCGCGGTCTTCGTGCCAAGCCGGTGTCGTTGCAGGCTGTCCTGCCACCGCCTCACATAGAGGCGGGGCAGCGACAATGCGCCACCACCTGACGGATAGGTTGCACGGAGTACTTCTGTGGGCGGAAAGACCTTCCGCAGCACATAGGTGGCTTTAGCACGAACGGATTTTCGCGCGTCCAGCCGTGCTGCGTGCGCCAATGCGCCGCTGCGATCGATTGGCCGCAAACTGAGCAAGGTGGCACTGGTCACAAGGCCAGCCGGAATCGCGCTCGCCCTTGCCTGATGGGCTTGCCACTCGATGCCGGTCACGCCCCAGTTTTGCTCGCACATTGACAATACCAGGATGGCGGCAGCGACCGCGTCGAAGCGTGCGGCCAGGCCCCAGAACAGGGCCCAGTCAAACGGCCCGGTTGCGAGCAGCATGGCGATGTCCGGCATGACCAGCGGGCCGTTGTCGAACATATGGTCCATCGCACTGTGGACGATCAGATGGAGCATGAGGTGCTCGCGCCCCATGTAGTGAACTGCTGATCCCCCGACGGCCCCTTCGATCAGATGTGCCCTGAACTCCGGGTCGCCGGACAGATCCGGTTCGTTGTCTCCTCCGTGGAAACACCGGTGATGCAGTTCGACGCACACGCCGTTGTCCGGGCACCACAGGGCAGGCAACTGGTGCTTGATCGCCATGTAGGCCTCAAGGTTGCCAATCTCGCCGAAAACCGGCTGCAATCCTGACTCGACGAGGACCGCAAAGGCGGAGCGGGCCTGATCACGATCGACCAGCAGGTCGATGTCGCGCAGCGGACGCAGGCCGGGCTGGGGATAGGCCTCGAACGCCAGCCACGCACCCTTCAGCGCGACAACGCGAATACCGTGGGGGGACAGGGCGCGCAGGCATTGTGCCAGTGTCCGCAGGGCCATCATTGCGCGGAAACTCTGCTGGCGAAACGCATCGGCGCAGGCTTGCCTGACTGGCTCAGGCACGGGCCAGTCGGTTCCGGAGTCACGCAGCCTTGCGTGCATCAGCGGCAAGAGGCGGTGCTCGACCGCGATTGCCAGCAATCCGTCCCAGTCGGCGTCCGATACTCGGGCCAGTTTCGCCGGGTCAGGCTGCCGGACGGGTGAAATCAGGTCGATGACGAGTTCGCGCAGCGTGAATGATGCCGTTGTCACCGACCCCCTCCGTTCTTGCCAAGTCCGCCCACCTGCGCCCAGGTGCCGAGCGCAACAATCCGGCCCTCCTCGAGCCGCACGACCTGGTCGGCCTGCTCGAGGGTCGGCAACCGGTGCCCGATGACGATCATCGTCAGGTCACCATGAAGCCGCTCGATCGTGTCACGAATGCGCCGTTCGTTGTCGACATCCAGCGCGCTGGTCGCCTCATCGAGAATCAGCAGTGCCGGCCGGCGCAGCAAAGCGCGCGCAAGCGCGATCCGCTGGCGTTCGCCGCCGGACAGGCGCTGCCCACCGTCCCCGACGCGGGTGTCGAGGCCAGCAGGAAGGTCGAACACAAATTCGGCCCCGGCCTAGCGCAAGGCCTGATCCATTGCCTCGTGCTCTCCGTCGAGGCCGGCAGCCCGATCGAGGCCCCAGGAAAGATTGGCCCGGATCGTATCGTTGGCGAGGAATGTCTCCTGCGGCACATAGGCGACCGCGCGGCGCCACGATGCCCGGTCGTTCGGCCCGACCGGCCGACCGTCGAGCACCAGTGCTCCGGTGTCCGGGGTCAGCAGGCCCATCACGACGTCGGCCAGCGTCGACTTGCCCGATCCCGACGGGCCGATAACCGCCAGAGTCGTGCGCGCCGGAAGCACAATGCTGACATCCTGCAGCGCCGGCCGATCCCGTTCCGGCCAGGTCACGCCGACCCGATCCAGCCGGAGTTCGTGTTCCAGGGTCCAGTGCGGCGCTTGCCCCGCCACAGCCGCGGAACGCGGTTCAGCGGCCCGTTCGGTCTCGTCAAGCAACTGCTCAACATCCTGCAAGGCCGGCACCGCGTGCAAGGCGACGAACAGAGCCTGCTGCGATCCCATCAGCATCGGCACCGCCCGTGCGAACAACAGGACCAGAGTGGCCAGCTCCGGCAATGGCAATTTCCATACGGACAGGCCGAGGTACAGGTAGAACGCCAGCAGCGCTGCCGCCCCGAGCTGGAACAGCGCACGCGACAGGCCGAGGCTGGTCTGGTAGGCGAGCGCCTGCTTCCGGAAAGCGGCCATGACGGCGGCAAACCGGTCGATCTGGCCCTGTTCGCTCGACAGGATCTTGGTCAGCTTGATGCCGCTGAGGCCCTGGTCAACCGTGGCGTGCAAGGCCCGCCCGCTTGCGGTCCGTTCCATCCCCATCTGCAATGCCCGTCGCCGATGGGCCGACAGCAGAGCAAATACGATCGCGCCGTTCAACGCCACGATGGCCGTGACCACCGGTGACAGCCACAGGGCCACAAGCCCGTAGGTCAACAGCGATGCCAGCCCCGCGAGAAAGGCAATCCCATAAGTGACCCCGACCCCGACCCGGTCGACATTAGAGAGTAGCACATGCGCATGGTCGGCCCGCGTGCTCTGCGCGAGCCAGCGCCATTCGGCGTGCAGCAGCGCGGCATAGGCGCGGGCGCGCAGACCATCGACCAGTGAGCGCTCGATCCGGAATCCCACCTGTTCGCGCACGAACTGGATCAGGCTGCGCAGGGCAACCAGCGCCACGAACAGCGCGAGGAGAAATTCGACTGAGAGCGGAATGCCGGTCCGTCCCAGCCATGCCATCCATCCCGCTGTTCCCGTTGCCACACCGGTTCCCGCGTCGACCAGTCCGATCAGCGGCACCAGAAGCATCAGACCGATGCCTTCGGTCAGGCTGGCGAGTGCAATCAGTCCGCCCAGAGCCGCGAGCCGCGCCGGAGGGACGTGGCGCAGGAGCCTCGCGATGGTCCCGAAAGTACCGGACTTCACGCTGACCTGCCGGACCGACCGAACGATGCCACGCCGGTGAACTCCGCCTCGCCGTCGCTTCCGCACACATGCACTTCGCCGCACATGACCCAGCAATGGGCCATCATGTCGCGCGCCTGCTCGCCCGGCTTGACTCCGAACGTGACAACAAAGGGCAGCCGTCCCAGCCGGAGCAATGCTGCCGCGGCAAGGGCCTGCGGGTAACAATCGGAAGTCCAGGGCGTGTAGCGCGCCGCGAGCCGCACCGTTCTGCCGATCAGCAGCGCGCGTCCATGCTGGCGATCGGACGCCGGCATGCGGGTACCCGGTGGCAGTGACGGGCCGAGTGCGCGGGCGATCATCCGGAACGGAACCATGTTTTTTGCGATCCGGGCCAGCCCGAGCAGGAACCAGGCGGGGAAAAAGCCGAGCTTCACCGGCAAGGGCCGGGCGGCAAACCGGCCAATGCGGGTGGCAGGGGGTGGTGCGCCGGGCTTGAACTCTCCGGCCATGGCGCTCAATCGACCACAACCAGCCCGTTGGATTCCAGCTCGCCCAGGAAAGCCACGATATCGGACCGGCATTGTGCTTCGCCGATCTCGAATTCGCTGCACAATGCCGCGACCAGTTCTGCCAATGTTTGTGGTCGCTCGATCAGTTCCCAGATTCGCGTACCGACCTCGCCGACACCATAGTATTCGCCCCGCTCGATGCTCATCATCACCAGATCACCGTCCATTTCAACGGCGAGCAGGTCCGGGTTGCGCATCTCGCGTGCTTGATCTGAAGAAAGGCGGTTCAGTTCGGTCGGCATCGTGCCGTTCCTCGCAGGCTGGTTTCCTCAAGCGACATAGCGCGATCATGCGCGCAGGCAATTGCGTAATTGGAGCGCTTGCAGCAAACCGCGCGCATGACTCTGGAGGAAATCCTCGAAGACGACGAGCGCAAGCGCCAGTTCGTGCTGGCCAATGTGGTCATCGACCGCGCCAGGGCCATGCGATGGTATGATGCCAACTTCCTGATTCTGTTCGAAGCGGCGAAGATGTTGCTCGGTTATACCAACCCGGACCGGGTTGCCGGGTTTGCCGCGGCATTCGCACCATTGCGGACGAATCCCGGATTCCGGCCAGGCCTGATCCCCGGGCTGCTGGACGCGGGCCAGCTGAAGTCCTTGCGCGATGCCATAGCCGGCGCCGGCAGCGATCTGCTGGAACGGCACGAGACCGCCATGTTCGGCCGCACAGTCCTGCATAACCTGCCTGCGATCGATCCGCTCCACCACGAGCTCGCAGCCCGGGTTGAAGAGCTTTCCGGTGAGCCGGTCACCCCGGCCTATTCCTTCGTCAGCCTGTACGGCTGCCAGGGTTCCCTGCCACCACATCTTGATGAGCCGGTGTCGAAATGGACGATCGACATCTGTCTCGACCAGAATGTCGAGTGGCCGATCCATTTCAGCAAGGTGATTGACTGGCCAACTGCCCCCGAAATGCAGGCGAGCGGCCCGCCCGAGCCCGGTGCTCCGGACCTCGGGTTCCGCTCTGTCACACTGCTGCCGGGCGATGCGGTGCTGTTTTCCGGCAGCGCGCAGTGGCATTATCGCGACCCCATGCCAAACCGGCGAACGGGTTTCTGCAATCTGCTGTTTTTGCACTATTATCCGCAAGGAACCGAAGCGCTTGTCTATCCTGAGCGGTGGGCTGGGCATTTCGGCTTGCCGGAACTGGCCGTTCTCGTCACTGCTTACAGGATGGCCCGCAAGGCCGCTTCCTCGGTATCGGCAAACTGACGACAGTGCGTGTTGCCGTCATCCTGACCGGCAAGGCTTACCTGCCCGAAGCCTGGGCTTATCAGCACCATCTCGAACACGCCGGTCACAAGGCGTGGCTGGCGGATTCGGTTGAAGGTGCCGCTGGCGCCGACCTGGCGATATGTTTCTCGCTGGGCCAGCAGCGTGAGCTGCACCGGATGGGGCTTTCGGCCGTTCACGAATACCACAGCCTTTCGGCCGGTTGGTTGCGGCACGGCAAGGACCTGATCAAGCGGCTTGCTGCTCCGCCTGCGGCAGGACGGATCTTTTCGGAACCGCATATCGAGCAGCGGCTGCGTTTCGCGCCGGATTGCCCGCACTTGCTGCGCCCCATGGGGTTCGATGCCGCGATAGCGGGGTGTACTGCCGCTGCCAGTGCGAGCCACGACATTGTCTATTGTGGATCGACCAGCCGGTCCGGGGTAGTCGATACGCTGGAAGCGCTCGCCAACGCGGGGTGGAAAGTGATCGTGTTCGGCAAGCTGGACGACGCCAATTCCCGGGCGCGCCTGCATCACGCCGGTGTCGAGATCGCCGGCGCGATCGGTCGGCATGACGTGCCCGCGGCACTGGCGACAGCCCGTTTCGGCCTCAATGTGACCCCGGATGTCGCTCCGTTCAACCGTCAGGCCAGCGTCAAGACGCTTGAATATGCCGCCGCCGGCCTGGGCATCATTGCCAACCGTTATGCCTGGATCGAGGACTTTGCCGAGCGGCATGGCATTGCCGTGCACTGGCTGGACGATGTGCTCGCGCAGGGGCGCACCGCGCCGGACCGCCTGGAGCCAGCCCCGGTCGACCTTGCGCGGATAGCGTACCTTGAATGGGAATGTCTGCTTGGCCGGGTCGGCTTTTCGGCGTTCCTGCAACGGTGCCTTGCGCAGGCCGGAGGCGCCGGTCGATGATCGGCGGACAGACCCTTCGCTGGCGCTACCGTGCCTATGGCCTGGTGATCGACAGTGCCATGGAATTGCCCGAGCTGGCCGCAGCAAGGACAGAAGGCAGCGATGCCGTGGCTGATGTGACCATTGCCGTCGGGCGGATCGCCGACAATGGCCTGCCACCCGGAGACCCGCAAACGCTGAACTGGCTCGATCACGACCGGGTCTGGTTCCTGCTCGACGGGGTCGGCCAGTTCCTGATCGAGAATGGCCGCGCGATTACGATCGAGCCAGTCGCCGGTTGTGACCCGGTGGCCTTGCGGGTCTATCTGCTCGGCTCCGGGTTCGGTGCGCTGCTGCTCCAGCGGGGCTATCTGGTGCTTCACGCCAACAGCATCCGGATCGGGGAGCACTGCCTGTTGTCGATCGGCGACAGCGGGGCGGGGAAATCGACACTGGCGGCTGCATTTCTTGCCCGAGGCTATGATGTGCTCGCCGACGATGTGGTTCCGGTCGACGGGGCAGGCAGGGCGCTTCCCGGGTTCCCCCGGATCAAGCTGTGGCAGGATTCCGCGACCCGGCTTGGCCTGTCGACGTCCGGCTTGCCCCGGGTCCTGCCCGAACTCGACAAGTTCAACCTGCCGGTACCCGCTGGAGACGCGGCGCACCCATTGCCGGTCCATGCGGTCTACCACCTCCGTGCACGACCGGAGCCCGGCATTGTGCTGGAACCGATCGGTGGCATGGAGCGGCTGCAGATGCTCACCGAGAATACCTACCGGTTCCATTTCCTTCAGGGGATGGCGCAGCGGGCGCGCCACTTCAGCCAGTGCCGCGACCTCGCCGGGCGGGTCCGGATGGTGCAGGTCACCCGGTCGACACAGGGGTTTGCGATCGACGCCCTGGTTGATGCGATCGTGGCGGATTTCGAAGCCAGCCTGCCCTGACCGGGCGAGTGTCAGATGCCCGGCCCGATACTGTCGCGCAGGTTCGCCGCGTGGATGGCGATGGCACTTTGCAGATCCCGGACCGTTGCCGCCGGGTTCGGATGGTGCTCCAATGCCGCGGCAACGCTGTCCAGAGTAGTCCGGTTGGCCTCCAGCAGCAAGCCGGGCAGCACCCGGAGCGCGTGCTCCACTTCCTGTTCCGGGCAGCCTGTCCGGTGCCCCAGCGCCAGCAGCGGCATGCGCATGAGCTGGCGCCATGCGCCCGGTTTGCGCCGATCCAGCACCACATGGCTGAGCCGCACTTCATCCGGGCCAAAAGTTGTCCTGGGCGGGTGGATGGCGAGATTGGAATGAACCGCCCGTCCTTCGATCACCAGTGTTCCGAGCCTGCCTAACGGCAGGCGGGCCGGTGCTGAGCCGAAGTACGGCGTTGCAGGGTCCACGAAGCCATGGCCGCACAACAGGTCGAGCACATCTCTCTGCCCGCCATAGGAGGCAAGGCATTCGCTGCTGCCCGCTGCCCGGTACTCGCCGATCACCAGATCGTTGCCCTGGTACCGGAAACAATCCCCTTCCGGGTGATGGTTGATGAAGTCCATGAGCGGCATCAGGACCGGTACGTTGGCCAGATCGCCAGCGCTCTCCCCGTGCACGACCAGGCGGCAGCTGAGGAAGAGGTCTGCCGCAGTGCCCTGCATTGCCGTGACCCCGGGCTTGAGCATCTGGACCAGCGCCAGCAGCTCCGGGTCGCTGGCAAATGCTACCGCCGGATGCTGGTCAATCGCGGCAAGCTTGCCCGATGCGTTGTAGATTGCGAGGAACAGGTCGAGCATCGCCTGCCGTTCGGCTGACAGGTGGCTCGCCGGTCTGGCCAGGCGGAGCAGGGTGCGATCATCATCCCACGCCAGGTGGTTGATCGGAACGAGCAGCGCCCGGGGAATGGCGAGCAGATGCTCGCAAGCGCCGCAGCCGGGCGCGCGCTCCAGCCGGATATCACCGCGGGTGCAAACGATCCGGGTTCCCGGGGCAATAAGCCCGCCATGCCGGATGACCATGTCCGCCATTGCCCGCAACGGGGCGTCCAGCGCCGGATTGTCGCTCTCGATCTCCACTCGCGATGCGCTCACCGGTTGCGCCCGGAGACATGACGGTAGAACCGGGCGGTGCTGACGGCGCGGGGCAGCGCCAGCTGCAAGCGAAAGCCGGCCGGCGAATCGAGCGGAGTCTCGTCGGGCAGGTGCTCGAGTGCCTCGCGCAGCCCGGCCAGATCGATCCGTTCGGCCAGGAACGGGTCCTCCTCCATCGCGCGCAGTTCTGACAGGAGCTGTTCGCGCTGGCGGCGGAGGCGGACTATCCAGTCGGCCGATTGCCGCCCGGTGCGGCGCTCGGTCACGACTGCGTCGGGCACCCGCCCCACTAGCATGCGGCGTGCCAGCCAGCGGGTCACACCATCACGCAGGTACTGGTGATCGGGAATGCCGAGGCAGAACTCGACCAGCGGGCGCGAGGCGCAGGGATCGCGAAACGGGATCTGGTGAAGTTCGCACAGGGCCTGCTGCATGTCGGCACTTTCCGCTTCACCCTGGCTGAAGAATTCGACCCGCCATTGCCGGGAGTTCCAAGGCCCGAGGAAATCGGGATCGAACCCCTGCGCGCGGCTGCGCTCCTCCAGTCCGCTACGGGCAACGTAGGCCGGGTCGAGCGGGCACCATCCGGCATAGCGATCCGCTGTCGCCATGCCCTTGCGCTCGGCCAGTGCCAGCCGCAGGCGACGGGGCAGCAAGGGCAGCAGGGCCTGGCTCAGCAGGGCGAATGGCCGGCTGTGATCGCCGCGCGAATGGGCCAGCTCGCGCCACAGGCGCCGCCATTCCCCGCTGACCAGCCATCCCGTCCGCGCCCCGCTGCCGTTGAAACTGAAGCTGCCATTGCCTGAATCGCCGCCGAGCAACAGGTCGCATCCAGCCGTTCTGGCCCGGCGGTAGACCTCGTGCGACCAGTGCATGTTGCCGGTGTTCAGCGGTGCGAGTCCGCCCAGCATGAACATCGCTTGCTCGTGATGGTCGAACCACAAGCCCGCTGCGTCGATCCATTCGACGGAAAGCGAGGGGTAGCGGGCGCGAAGGGCCTCGACCTTGTCGCGTTCGTCCCCGAACCGGTCCGCGCGCAGGCGACCGTCCCATTCCGGTTCCGGAATGCTGGTAAATCCGCGCAGTGCACGGTCCGGGAACTGGAGCAGAACCGAGGCCGCGACGGCCTGCGAATCCAGTCCGCCGGACAGACTGATGCCGGGCCTGGAATAGCCATCGAGCGATCCACGTACGGCCTGGTCGAACAATGCCCGGGCCTGTTCGACATAATCTTCGTCTCGCGCCAGCCGCACCTTTGGTGCATCGGCGAGGGTGTAGTAGCAGGCCGGACGTTCGCTTTCCCGCCCGGGCGCGAGGATCAGCCGGTGGCCGGCTGGCAGTCGCCGGATACCGGTAAACCAGCTGCGCTCCTCATCGCAGAAATCGAGCAGGAGCGCGTGGTCGAACTTCTGCGGATCCATCTGCCGTTCGATCTCGCCGGTCGCATGGAGTGCCCGGGCCACGGATGCTGCCATGACTCCGCC
>JAHDXX010000042.1 GCA_023384025.1 Sphingomonadaceae bacterium | reverse complement strand
GTGGAGGATATCGACACCGTGGTCGCACAGTTCGGCTCGGCGGCGGCGCGGGCCAAATCCGCCGGGTTCGACGCGATCGAACTGCACGGCGGGCACGGTTACCTGATTTCCTCGTTCCTCTCGCCCAAGACCAACACCCGGACTGACGAATACGGCGGCCCGCTGGAGAATCGTGCGCGCCTGCTGCTGAGGGTCATCGCAGCCATCCGCGATGCGGTGGGGACTGATTTCCCGGTCTGGGTGAAACTGGATTCGGTTGAAGTCGGCAAGGCAGGCGGGATCACGCTCGATCTCGCCATCGAAACCGCGCGGCTGGTCGAGGCCGCCGGGGTCGATGCGATTACCGTCAGCGCTTATCACAACGCCGGGATGGGCAAGCTCCATTCGGCGTCCAACATCCCGCACGAACCGGAAACCAATATTCCCGCCGCGAAGGCAATCAAGGCGGCAGTCGGTGTGCCGGTTATCGCCTCGGGCCGGGTCGAGCCGGAAGCGGGCGACCAGCATATCGGCCAGGGCGTGTATGATTTCCTTGCCATGGGCCGCAAGCTGCTCGCCGACCCCGCGCTGCCGAAGAAGCTTGCCGGGAACGCGCCAGACTCGGTCCGGCCCTGCATCTATTGCTATACCTGCGTTTCCACCGCCTATGTCCGCCAGCCGCTGCGCTGTGCGGTCAATCCCGAGACCGGCTTCGAGTGCGAGCGCCAGCCTTCCGCTGTGGCGGGGCGGCATTTCGTCGTGATCGGCGGCGGACCGGGCGGGATGGAGGCAGCCATCCGGCTCAATGCCGAAGGCAACCGCGTGACGCTGCTGGAGCAGGGGCCGCGCCTGGGCGGCACGCTGCGGATTGCGGCACTGGCCTATCCGGCCAACGAACGGATGCTGGACTGGTTGGTGCAGGAAGTGGGCAAGTCATCGGTCGATGTCCGGCTCAACACCGCAGCATCAGCGGAACTGCTGCGCCAGCTGGCGCCTGACGCGGTGATCGTCGCGACCGGCGCGCGGCGAGACATGCCCGAGCTGCCCGGGAACGACCTGCCACATGTGTTCAGCGGCGATGACATGCGCAATCTGCTGCTGGGCGAGGGTTCGCAGGAGCTTAAGCGCAAGACGGGTCTGGCAACCCGGCTGGCGACGAAGATTGGCGCCGCAACCGGCATGACGGCCAACCTCGATTTCGTCCGCACTGCGACGAAGGCATGGATGCCGCTGGGCCAGAACATCGTGATCGTTGGTGGTGAACTCGTCGGGGTGGAACTGGCCGAATTCCTCCACGAACGGGGCCGCTCTGTGACAGTAATCGAGCCAGCCCCGCGCCTCGGCAAGGGGCTGCTGCTGGTCCGGCGCATGCGCTTGCTGGCCGAACTCAAGGAACATGGCGTGGCCCTGCATAGCGGCGCCCGCGACATCTCCATCGGCAAGAGCGACGTCAGCTTCACCGATGCTGCCGGCGAGCCGCGTGTGGTGCCGGCCGATCAGGTGATTGTGGCCATGGGCGCCAGCGGCGATACGGCACTGGCCGAAACGCTGCGGAGCGAAGGTTACCGGGTCGAAACCGTCGGCGACTGCAACGGCGTGAGCTACATTGAGGGCGCGATCCGGGGCGCCAAGGAAGCGGTGGACCGGTTGCTGTCAGCCTGACGGCGTGCAGCGATAGTCCGCACTGTCGGGCGAGGTGACGCGGGTCATCTGTCCGACATCGAACCGCACCAGCCCGAACAGGGTAGTGTACATCAGCGTGCCGTCATCGTCGCTCTTGATGCCGGTAAAAGCCCCGTTGAACCGGGGGTCTGTTCCTGAGTTGATCGACATCTTTGTCTCGCCCGAAGCCAGGTCGAATCCGAGGTGAAACAGCTTGCCGGGATGGCGGTCGAGCGTGCCGTTGACCACCACCATTTCGCTTCCGCGCGACAGCATGGGCACAGTGGCAATGGTGCCGACATCGGTCCTGGTCCAGCGGACCTGCCAGCGGTCGTTTCGCTGATCCCAGCGGTACATCCCGATCCCCTTGGGCAGCGGGCGCACGGTGCCGGCGAGCAGCCCGCGCACGAAGCTGCCCCTCGTTGGCATCGGCCTCGCCCCGCCGGAGAGGATGCTGTTGATGACGAATGCATGTCCGGCAACAGCTACGACGGATTGTTCCGACTGCACGACCGGGAATTCGGGGCCGAAGTCGACCGTGATCTGGTCGGCGATCCGGGGTGACAGGGTGCCCTTGCGCTGGCGCCAGCCTTTGGGGATTCCATCCCGCCAGAAGGCGACGAGGCGCATTTGGCGTGCGCCATCGGTCAGGACGACAAGCTGGTCCTCGCCCGGCCCGAAGCCCATCAGGGTCGGGGTGGCGCCGGTACCGTCGGCAATCTTGCCGGTAGGAAGGCGCTTCCCCGGATCATAGGCTGCGAACCATGCGCCGCTCGCTTCATCGGTCCTGATCCTGCCATCGCTGCCGATCCGCATCCGGTACATATGCCGGTTGGAGGCGATGTAGACCGCACCGCCATCGAGCTCCGCACTGGTGGCGAAGCTGTTGGTGAATACCTCGCCGTCCGGTGCCCGATAGCGGTCGATCACGGTGAAGGTCTCGCGATCAACGGTCGCGATTGTACCGCCCAAGGTACTGATCACCAGATAGCCGTTGAACGTCATTCCCAGTCCGAACACGCTGTCGGCGGGAAAGATGGTCGCACTCTTCACCCGCTGGTCATCGAACAGGTCGGCGGGCAGGCTTGTCTGGATTGGCGCGGACAGGCCGGAGAACGGGTCAGCCTGGTCGAGGTTGTCGATCCGTAACAGCCCCCGCGCATTGGCGCCGATGAACCCGTGATCGCGGGTGAACAGCGAATAGAGCACGCCTTGCGCGACCTGATCTTCCACCGCAGTCTGGAGACGGTTCGGCTGGGCCTCGATCATCCTGCCGATAGCAGGTTCATCGCCGCTGAGCAGCAGATCGCGCAAGGCAAGAGCCTGCCGTTCCCTCTCGTGGTCAGGCAGCGGACTGTACCCGGGCAGATCCATCCGTACGGGTTGGCGGGCAATTTCGACCCATGCGCCCTCGCGGAAATGCAGCTTGCGCAAGGCCGTGCCGGAGAAGAACCAGTAGACCCGCTTGCCACCGACTTCGGCGCCATAGGCCGGGATGCCCAGCGCATCCGACCAGGCGATGGCGAAGCTGCCGGGGGTCAGGCAGTAATGCCCGGTCGGGACCGCCGCTTCCGTGCTGTCGGTCGCCGCATCGTTCCAGTGGCTCTGGTTGTTGGGGCTGTTTGCGAGGTAGGGATTGCGGGGCAGGGCTGCACCGGCAGCGGGAATGGCCGGCAGCGCGACAAGTGCAAGCGCAGGCAAAAACCGGTTCCTGAGCACGTATTCCCGCCCCTTAACGCAGCGGGCCGGAGCATTGCTGCCCCGGCCCGCCAGTTTCATCCTGTCGACAGTCTGGCCTCAGTACTTGAAGCCGACAGTCACACCGTAAGTCCGTGGATCATTGAAGATCCCACCGGCATAGCCGAGCGGGCCAAAGTCGATCCCGCGCACCAGGTTGTTGTCGTCGGTCAGGTTCTTGCCCCAGATCATCACACGGGCGTCACCGCGCCCGAGCGGGATATTGTCGAGCACCAGCTGGGCATCGACCATGTCGCTGTCGTCACCCTTGATCTGCTCGTTGAATGGCGAGCTGATCACGTTGTTGAAGCTGTACTTGCCGTCTTCGTGGGTATAGCCGACCCGCGCGCGCAGCTCCATGCCGTTGCTGCCGACCGGGAAGACCGCGTTGAACGCGATATTCGCGGTGAACGGGGACGTGTAACCCGGGTTGGCGAACTCGGCGATGTTCTGCACCGGATCTGCCGGGTTGACCGGCTGTCCCGCGAGGAACTCCTTGTACTTCACGTCAACGTAACCGATCGAGCCATCGATCGAGAAGTTGTCGTTCAGCGCGGCAAGGAAGTCTGCCTCGATACCGGTGTACTCGACCTTGCCCGCATTGGTGATGCGCGACTGGAAGGTTCCGGTACCGGTCAGGACCGGCACGATGATCGCCAGATCATCGTAGATGTTGTGGTAACCGGCCACATTCAGGCGCAGGCGGCGGTTGAACAGCTCGGTTTTGAGGCCGAGCTCGTACGACATCACCGATTCCTCGTTGAATGCCGGGATCACATTCGAACCGGCAACAACCGGGTCGGAAGCGTTGAACCCGCCCGAACGATAGCCGGTGGCAACCCGGGCATAAACGCTGACGTCCGGGTTGAATTCGTAGCGGCCCATCACGTTCCACGTGAACTTGCTGAAGCTCGCGTCACCGCGCTCGGCAGTTGCCAGCGGAGCGGCGCCGTTCTGGGCGCGGACAATCGACTTGTCGTCCCAGGTGTAACGTGCGCCGGCGGTCACGCTGGCCCCGCTGTCACGCCCACCGGGATAGAACGTGAACTGTCCGTAGATCGCCTTGGATTCCGAAGTGGTCGAGTAGACCAGCTTGGCCGGTGTCACGACCAGGCGATAGCGCGCCGGGTTGGCCGCACGGAACGACGGACCAAGGACCGGTGCAAACTGCTGTGCAAGGTTGGCCGGGAACCCGAGGCCGCGCAGCACCCCGACGAACGCCGCATCCCCGAAGATGGCGGTGTTGGTATCGAGAACGAAGCCCGAGGTCTGCGGATTGTCTTCCGAGCCCTTTTCCCAGAAATAGAAGCCACCCACGACCCAGTTGAGCGCATCGCTGTCGCCGGAAAACTCCAGCTCGGTGCTGAACTGTTCGTGCCGCCGGTCATTGCTGGTGAAGAACAGGTCTGCGGTGGTGGTCGGAACCTGCTGCGTCGCAAGGAAGCCAGCGGTCTGCGCAGGCAGCCCTAGCCCCTGAAGGAGCGCCGAAGGGAAGCCGTTGAACAGCGTCGCGTTGGTGAACTGACGACCGCGGATCGTGCCGACACCGTCGAAGTCGCTGCCACGGGTCAGGCTGTTCCATTTGCGGTAGCCGCTGGTGAGCTTTGCCGCGAAGCCGCCGAAATCGTTGTAGGCCTGAAGGTTATGGCCCCAGATCTTGTCCGTGGTCAGGTCATCGCTGTTGAGGCAGATCTGGTCGCGGTACTGGCGGGTGGGCACGCCCAGCGGTGCGCATTCCGGCTCAAGGAAGGTCGCCCCGGCAAGGTATTGTGCGACAGACGTTTGCTGGGTCTGCGCCACTTGCACGCCGTTGACTGTCACCGGCGGACGCGGAGTGCCGTCAGCAATATTGGTCACCTGAAATGCGAACGGGTTGCCGGTCGCCTTGGTCCAGTCGAAGATGTACTGGAAATAGCCGGTGTCGCTCGGCTCGATGCGGATTGCAGCCCGGAACGAATCCGACTTGCGCGAGCCCGGATCACGCGAATCGTCGGGCTCGAGCAGGTTGTCGACGGTCCCGTCGCGTTCGCGGTGCGAATAGGAGAAGGTCGCCTTGATCGCATCGCCGAGCAAGCCGGTGTCGACCGCCAGCTTGCCATTCCACGCATTGAAGTTGCCGTAGCCCGCTTCGCCGCGGATGCCGAATTCGTTCGACGGCGCACGCGAAATGAATGCAATCGCACCACCAGTGGTGTTGCGGCCGAACAGGGTGCCCTGCGGCCCGCGCAGGACTTCCACCCGCTCGATATCGGTCACGTCGAGGCCGCTTGCGCCAGACCGGGCGATGTAGATGCCGTCGACGTAGAGCGCGTTGGCAGTGTCGAGACCGAAGGTCTCGCTCGCCGGAGTGGTGATGCCACGGATCGAGATGACCGCCGCGTTGTTGCTCGACTGGCCCGGAACGATCGTCACGTTCGGAGCGATACCGCTCAGGTCACGTGCGTCGGCAACCTGGAGTTGCTCGAGCTTCTCGGCGCCGATGGCACTGATCGCGATCGGCACTTCCTGCAGGTTCTGCTCGCGTTTTTGCGCGGTGACGACGATCTCGCCAACGCCGGCGGTGGATTGCTCGCCACCGTCCTGTGCCACAGCGGGCAAGGCGATAGCGGCAAGGCTCGTTCCAACCAGAAGGCGGGCGACAACGCGCGGGCTCCGGATAACTTTCATCGACTCTCCCCTCAGCACAAAAGGCACTTATGAGGGTGCAATGCTGGAATGCGTAGAAATTGTCAACGAAGAATGCGCATTGCACGGTATTATCAGCACCAGAAGTGCGACATGGGTTGATATTCGCGCTGCCAAGTGCTGACTTTGCGGGATGAACTGAGCCAGTAAGTGGGGAGCTGCGATGTCGGTGGAAGCGGGACAGCCGGACAGTATTGGCCGGGAGGTGTGGTTTGATGTCGTCGGGCGCGTTGCAAGAGTCAGACTCGCTCGCCCTGACAGCCGCAATGCCATAAATGGCGCAGTGGTGAGAGGGCTCGCCTGGATTGTCGATAGGGTTGAAAGCGATCCTGGAATCGCAGTTGCAGTGCTGGATTCCGCGACCGTTGGCATGTTCTGCGCAGGCGCTGATCTCGCGGAAATTGCCCGGGGAGGTGGTCACGACCTCGTGCATCCGACCAAGGGTTTCGGAGGTTTCGTGAAGGCCGAGCGATCGAAGCCGTGGATCGCGGCAGTGGGCGGCGCGGCGATGGGCGGGGGTTTCGAACTGGCTCTGTCATGCGACATGATCGTCGCGTCGGATGATGCGAAGTTCGGTTTGCCAGAGGTCAAGCGCGGGTTGATGGCCATGGCAGGCGGGGCCATCCGCCTGCCGCGGCGGCTGCCGCAAGCGCTGGCGATCGAAGTCTTGCTGACAGGGGACCCGATCACACCGCAAGTGGCGGCCGCCTACGGCCTGGTCAACCGGGTCGTGCCATCGGAGGAACTGGAGCCCGTGTCACTTGATCTCGCCAACAGGATCGCGCGCAACGCGCCAATCGCGGTACGCGAATCCTTGCAATTGGCGCGGGCTGCCGACGGAGTCGATGAAACCCGTCTTTGGCAAGCGAACGATGCCGCCACCTTGCGGGTCGTAACGAGTGCCGATGCGCGCGAGGGGCCTCGGGCATTCCTCGAGAAACGTGAACCGAAGTGGAGTGGAACCTGAGATGCCAATAACCAGCGTAAGCGAGGCTGTGGCCGCACGGCGTTCGATCCGGATGTTCACGGAAGAGCCGGTCGATCGGGCACTGCTGGAAACAGTGCTGGAAAAGGCGCGGCAAGCCCCGTCAGGCGGTAATGTCCAGCCGTGGCATGCAACTGTCCTGACCGGAGCCAGGCTGGAACGTCTCAAGCAGGAAACCCGCGCGGTGATGATGCGTGCGCCGGGCGCGGAGGCGCCTGAATATGACATCTATCCGCCTGATCTGCCGGACCCTTGGCGGGCACGTCGCGGCGCGAATGGAGAGGCCATGTACAACGCGCTGGGCATTCCGAGAGAGGACAAGGGGCGCCGGATGGCGGCCGTTGCCCGAAACTTCGAATTCTTCGGCGCGCCGGTGGGCCTGCTGGTTCATACGCCGCACTTCATGGGAAAGCCGCAGTGGGCCGATCTTGGCATGTGGCTCCAGACCGTCATGTTGCTGCTGGTCGAAGCCGGTCTAGGCTCCTGTGCGCAGGAGGCGTGGTCAGTCTATCCGCAAACCGTCAAGCGGGTCGGCGAAATCCCGGATGATCATGTGTTCTTCTGCGGTCTCGCGATCGGCCATCCTGACCGGACCGCCGGCCTCAACCAGTTCCCCAATCCGCGCGCGCCCCTCGCAGAAACCATCAGGTTTCTCGATGACTGAGCAGGATTGATGGTATGCCGGCAACATGCCAGGCAGGGGAGTGAGGGTGATGGTAGACGCTGAGGCGGACACGCGGTTTGGCAAGCTGCACGCACTGCACTAAGAGGCCCTGACGCGCTATCTGGTCGAATGCCGCAGGGCCTGTGACGGCGACCTGGACTTGTTCCTGATCATGGCGATTGTCGGGGAGCGTACGTTCAACGCCGCCCACGCGCCGGAATCGATGAGTCATCAAGAATTCGTCAGCGGCACGGTAGGCCGGGTGGAGCCTTTACCCATCAACCTTCAGTCGATTGCCGACTTCAGTGGGATCCCCCGGGAAACGGTGCGGCGAAAACTGGAGCTGCTGATCGCGCGCGGGTGGGTGGTGCGCGGACAGCACGGCTATGTCACCGCGACCGATGAAGCCAATCATGCCCTCGAAGGCCTGACCCGCAGCACTGTCCGCTATCTGGCCGATCTCGAAGCAATGCTTCAACACGGCTGACGATCACGTCACTGCTGCTCAGGGCTCGACGATATTGAAATCGAGCTTCGGCATCTCGAGCAATGTGGCGAGCTGCGTGATTGGGGTGGTGTCTCCGTCGACCTGCGCCTGGCCGGCCTTGACCATCGCTTCCAGCGGTACTTGCCCGAACAGGATCCCTAGCAGAACCGGCTTGGGCGCGGACAGCGTGGGTGCGTCGGGAATTGTCTGGCCTTGCTCGCTCACCAGAACGGAATTGGTTAGCGTCACGGCAAACCGGTCGCCGCTCAAGGTGTCGACGAGATTGAACGCCAGTTTGGCATCCCCGGCTTTCTCCGGGACCACCGTTGCTTCGAGAAAGCCGAGGAAATCGCCCAGCGGCGTTGCTGCCATCAGGTAATTCGGCCCGGTTTCGGCAATCGTGTCAGGCCCGCCCTGACGCAGTTCGCGCGCGCCGGTGAGATAGATGTTGCGCCAGATCGCACTTTCCGCCTGATACCCCATTTGTTCGTAGCTGTCGGCCAACAGCGTCCTCGACACTGTGTCGGAAGGATCGGAGAACACCCCGTTGTGGGCAAGCTCTGCTGACCAGCGATAGTCACCTTGCTCATATGCCGAGCGCGCGGCGCCATGCAGGGCTTCGCGGCCACCCATGGCAGCAATCAGGCGCTTGGCACGCTCCACTGGCGGGTGGCGGTTGAGATTGGCAGGAATGCCGTCGTACCAGCCCATGTACCGGTCATAGACGGCCTTGGCGTTGTGGCTGACGGTGCCGTAATACCCGCGGGCAGCCCAGTCCGCCTGCAAGGCGGGTGGTAGCCTGAGGTCCTCGGCAATCTCGTCAGGCGTCTGGCCCAGATTCATCCGGCGAACCGACTGGTCATGGATGAACTTGTAGGCATCGCGCTGGTGGCTCAGGTGCTGGCGGATCGCGTCATTGCCGTAGCGCGGCCAATGGTGCGAGGCGAGCAGGACCTCGGCCTCACCGCCCCACAGGCGCAGCAACTCGGTCAGCGACTCGCTCCATTTCTGGCCGTCGCGCACTTTGGCTCCGCGCAGCGTCTGCAGGTTGTGCAAGGTCCCGGTGGCTGTCTCCGAATTGAGGATCGCCTTGGCGTGCGGGATCCACAGATTGAACTCGGCGGGGGCCTCGGTATCCTGTGCCATCTGGAACACCAGCTCCACACCGTCGATGGTCACGCTTTCGCCTGTGTGCTCGATTTCCTGTGTCGGCACGATAAGGCCCTGTTTGCCCGCCGCGATGGCTGTCCCCATGCCCATTCCGACGTGCCCTTTAGGCCCGCGCGGCAAGAAGTATCCGAACTGGTAGAACGCCCGCCGCCCCATCGCTGTACCGGCAATGATCCATTCGCTCACCACTTCGTCGACGAAGCCCTTGGGTGCGATCACCTGGACCTTGCCGCTGGCCACATCCTGCGCGGTGGTAACGCCGGGTGCGCCGGCGAAATGGTCAGTGTGCGAATGGGTGTAGATCACCGCCAGCACCGGCTTGTCGGCCACGTGCTGCCTGACCAGGTCGAAGGCGGCGCGCGACACTTCCGCAAAGGTCAGCGGATCGACCACGATCCAGCCGTTCGGCGTCGCGATGAACGTCACGTTCGAATTGTCGAAGTTGCGGACCTGATAGAGGCCCGGCGCCAGCCGGAACAGCCCTTCGGCGCGCAGCACCCTGTTCTGGCGCCAGAGCGAGGGATGCACGGTGTCCGGAGCGTTCCCGTCGATGAAGTCGTTGCCTGCCAGGTCGAACGCCGGACGACCATTGTCCTGCCGGATCACCGCGTCTGGCCAGCTGGCGATAAAGCCGCGTTGTGCGAATTCGAAATCCCGGCCGTCCTCTGCTGGTAGATCCCGCGCCGCCTGTTCGAGCACCGCCCGGGTGGCGGCGGTTGCATCGTGCTGGTCGATTGCTGGCGCGTCGGGCGTGGCGGCAAGCGTCATCGTCGCACTGCTCAAGCCGACTAAGGCGATCCAACCGGCTGCTTTGCTCAAAATGGGCATCGAAGTTCTCCCTCTCCTGACTGGGCGTGGGTATAGGGTCTAATCCGGAAGGTCGGAACGGCATCGCCGCCCAATTTGGGCGGAACGCGAAAGGCCGGTGGGAGAGAGCGGCATGGAAGCGGATTTCGTCATCGTAGGCGGGGGTTCAGCCGGTTGTGTGCTGGCCAACCGGCTCTCCGCCGACCCCCGCAACAGGGTGGTCCTGATTGAAGCGGGCGGCAACGGGCGCGGCTTCCTGCTGTCCATGCCTTCAGGTTTCGGAGTGACCGCCAACGCGCCAGGCCATTCGTGGCATTATCACAGCGACCCGGAATCCAGCATCGGCGGGCGGACCATGCTGCTGCCGCGCGGCAAGGGGCTGGGCGGCTCGTCGAATATCAACGGCCTGCTCTATGTTCGAGGGCAGCATCAGGACTACGACACCTGGAGTCAGCTTGGAGCATTGGGATGGGGCTGGGCGGACGTTGCGCCCTACTTCCGCAAGAGCGAGTGCTTTGCCGGGGGTGGTACGGACTTGCGCGGGTCAGACGGGCCATTGCGGGTCGAAGAAGTCGCGCACCGCGATCCGACCAATGATGCGGTCCTGGCGGCCTTTGCCGAAATCGGCGTGCCGCTAACCGACGACTATAACGGCCCCGACCAGCATGGCGCGTTCTACTATCAGACGACTGTCGCCGATGGTCAGCGATGTTCCGTGGCCAACGCCTTCCTTCACCCGATCGAGAACCGGCCCAACCTGCGGGTGATAACGAATGCCCGTTGCGACCGGGTGCTGATCGAAGATGGTCGCGCAACGGGGGTGGACATTGTCACCAAGGCAGGACCGGAGACGGTCCGCGCGGCGCGCGAGGTCATCCTATCGGCGGGCGCCTATCACAGCCCCAAGCTGTTGATGCTGTCAGGGATTGGCCCGGCAGACCATCTCAAGGCCATGGGGGTCGAGGTTGTCAGTGACAGTCCCGAAGTCGGTGCCAACCTCCAGGACCATTACATCCTGACGATGAGCTGGCGCCTGAAGCAGGGTGCGTACAGCTACAATCAGCAACTGTCCGGCATGCGTCTGCTGGGGAACGTGATGCACTATATAATCCGCCGGAAAGGGGCCATGACCATCCCTGCGGCACAAGTCGGCGCATTCGTGAAATCCGATCCTGCCCTGGATCGGCCCGATATCCAGTTTCACTGCTTGCCGGTGACTGGCGATCTGGATGCCGCCAGAGCGGGTGAGAAGTCACGATTGTCGCCATGGCCGGGGCTGACATTCGGCCCTTGCGTGCTCCGCCCAGAGTCGCGTGGACAGGTTCGCCTGAGTGGCTCCGATCCGTCAGCCGTCCCGGCGATCGTGCACAACTGGCTCGAAGCAGAGGCCGACCAGGCGCTTTCGCTGAAGGCCATGCGACTGGCGCGCGCACTCGTCGGGGCCAGGGCATTGGCTGATCTGGTCGAGGCCGAGGTGTGGCCAGGGGCAGATCTGCAAAGCGAGCGCGAGTTGCTCGATTATGCCCGTGCTTACGGCAATACCGCTTACCACCCGGTCGGCACATGCCGCATGGGTATCGACCCGAACGCAGTGGTCGATCCGCACCTTCAGGTGCGTGGCATTGCAGGGTTGCGGGTGATCGATGCGTCGGTCATGCCACGCCTCGTTTCGGGCAATACCAATGCGGCAGCGATCATGATCGGTGAAAAGGGCGCGGACCTGGTGCTGGGCTCAACCGTTTGAGCGGACAGGGTTGCCTCTATCGGCTAAGCCAATCGACGGTCATTTCCCCGCCATGCCCATCCTGAGCCAGCGCGGCGCGCAGGGCTTCCAGCAGGGGCGGCAGGCCCTGGGTGAAGGCGTAGGGCGGATTGACGAAGAACAGCCCTGCGCCGTTGTAGATGCCGGGCTGCTCGCTGTCGTAGAGCCAATGCTCTACTGACAGGAACTTCGGGATGCCGAGCCTGCGCAGCTTTTCCTTCCACAACACATGCGTTTGCCGGTCTTTGAGCGGATACCAGATCGCTGTCACGCCGTGCGCCCACTTGCGATGCGCGGCGGCGAGGGTGGCGGTGATGCGGGCGCGCTCGTCGGTCTGCTCATAGGGCGGGTCGACCACCACCACACCGCGCGGGGTCCGGGTCGGCAGCAGTGCCAGCCACAGCTCGTAGGCATCGCGCTCGTGAATGGCGGCTGACGTGCCGCGCATTACCGCGCGCAGGGCGCGCGCGTCTTCCGGATGCTTCTCGTTGAGGATCAGCGCATCCTGCGGGCGCAGCAACTGTTCCAGAAAGCGCGGCGAGCCGGGGTAGAGACGCGGCGCAGCCCCTTGATCCGCCCCGTCGTTCACGGCCTGCACGGCAGCGCGGTAGTCGTCGAGCAGCGGGTTCCGGTCGGCAAACGCACGCAGCACGCCCTGCGTCGCTTCACCGGTGCGCTGGGCCTGATCGCCCTGAAGGTCGTACAGCCCGCAGCCGGAATGGGTGTCGATCAGAGTTAGCGCACCCGGCTTCTCCTGCAAGGCACGGACGAGGGCGATCAGTAGGCTATGCTTGACGACATCGGCGCTGTTGCCGGCATGGAAGGAGTGGCGGTAGTTCACAGCGACCGCTCCACGAACTGGCCCGGCGCGATCCCCGCGACAGTCCAGTCGCCGATCGACCAGCGCACCAGCCTGAGGGTGGGAAGGCCCACCGCAGCCGTCATCCGGCGCACTTGCCGGTTGCGCCCTTCGCGCACGGTGATCTGTAGCCAGCAGTCGGGAACGGACTTGCGCATTCGGATCGGGGGATCGCGCAGCCACAGGTCCGGCGCGTCGATGCGGGCTACCTCGGCCGGCTGAGTCATGCCGTCCTTGAGCCGCACGCCCTGCCGCAAGCGATCAAGCTCCGCCTCCTGCGGATCACCTTCGACCTGCACGAGGTAGGTCTTGGGCACCTTGAAGCGCGGATCGGCAATGCGCGCCTGCAACCGCCCGTCATCGGTCAGCAGCAGCAGACCCTCGCTGTCGCGGTCCAGCCGCCCTGCCGGGTAGACGCCCTTGACCGCGATGAAGTCCGACAGGGTCGCGCGCACCGCCGGTGATCCGCAATCGGTGAATTGCGACAGGACCCCGAAGGGCTTGTTGAACAGGATCAGGCGGGCCATCGTCACGCCATATCGCTGGAATGCCGCTATGTCTGCCCACGCTTTAACCTGACCGATGAGGCGCATCCCAGGTTGATTCCATCCGCTGAAGCGGTATCGTTTTCTCCAGCGGGGACGGCAACTTATCCTGACCTGCAAGGCGACAATCCCCAAGGATATTTGATGACGGCACTCAGCAAGGGAAGCGTGTTCGAGGTTGTCATCGTCGGCGGCGGCACGGCGGGCTGGCTTACGGCCGCCTTTCTCCAGCAGCAATTGCCGCACACGCTCAATCGCCCGGTCGTGATAACGGTGATCGAGGCGGTAGACATTCCGTCCGTTGGCGTAGGCGAGGCGACAATTCCCTCTATCCGCCAGACACTGGCCGCATGCGGGGTGGAGGAGCATGCTTTCCTCAAGACCTGCGGAGCCACGTTCAAGCACGGCATCGAGTTCATCAACTGGCGCGATGATCCGGCGGTGGCAGGCCGCAACAGCTATTTCCACCCCTTTGGCGACCAGATCTTGGTCGCGGGCAAGGATGCCACCTGGCAATGGCTGCAATTGCCGCCTGACCAGCGCGGTGCCTATGCCGAGCGTTTTTCCGTGCAGCACGAGATTGCCCGCTGCGGCCTGGCGCCGAAGGGCTTTGCCGATCGCCCCTATGATGGTGCGCTTGCCTATGCCTATCACCTCGATGCCGGCAAGCTCGCTGATTTCCTCAAGACGCTCGGCAAGCAGCGCGGTGTGGCCCATGTCGTGCAGAAGGTCGTCGCGGTCGAGCGCGAGGGAGATGACATCGAAGCGATATCGCTCGACAGCGGTGAACGGATTGCGGCGGATCTCTTTGTCGATTGCACCGGGTTTGCCGCCCGGTTGATCAATTCCGACCAGCAGAACCGGTTCAACAGCCTGTCCGGCACGCTGTTCGTCGATCGCGCGGTCGTGACCCGGGTCGAAAATGACAGTCTGGAGGACGTAATCGGCTATACCAAGTCGACCGCGCAGACCGCAGGGTGGATCTGGGACATCGCGCTGCAGGATCGCCGCGGGGTAGGGCACGTCTACAGTTCGCGCCATATCGACGACGAGGGTGCGCGGGCGCAGCTGGCGGCCTACGTCGGACAGCCGGTCGAGAACGTGGAGTCACGCAAGCTCGACATGCGGATCGGCTATCATGACCAGCAATGGCGCGGCAACACGGTCGCCATCGGACTGTCGAGCGGCTTTCTCGAGCCGCTGGAATCGACCGGGATCTATCTGATCGAAATGGCGAACTGGGCGATGCTGGAGTTTGTACCGCGCTATCTCGCCGGGGCGGCGCCGCAGTCGCATTACAACCGGATCATGCACCGGCACTACGACAACATCGCCGACTTCCTGAAGCTCCACTATTGCCTGTCACGTCGCCGCGACAGCGCATTCTGGCGGGACAACTGCGATCCGGCAACAATCCCGCAATCGCTGCAGGACAATCTTGCGACATGGGCCGCGGCGGTCCCCAGCGTCTATGATTTCAACAGCACGACCCAATGCTTCTCGGCGACCAATTACAAGTTCGTGCTCTATGGCATGGGATGGCCGGGGGAGCGCGGTTCGCCACCGAATGCCTCCGGGCAGAACCTCGAGATGATGCAGGCGCTGGCGGAGCGGCGATCACGGCTGCGCGACTTCGTGACGCGCGATACGGTCTCCAACCTGGCCTATTTCGAAGCCTTGCAGAAGCTTTAGAGCGTGCAAATGAAAAGGGCGGCGCCCGCGATCAGCGAGCGCCGCCCTCATTCATGCAACCCGATCAGAAGCTGAAGCGGACGTTGGCTGCGACCGTACGGCCCTGGATAGAGCGGCCGATGGTGACAGTGTTCGGAGCGCCGGCAAACAGGGATTCCCGTCCATCGTTGGCCGATTCCGTGATCCCCGCCTTGTCGAACAGGTTGTTGACATTAAGCGAGAATTCGAGCGCATCGGTGAGGTTGACTGCACCGGTCAGGTGAACGACCGAGTAGCCCTTCTGCGTCAGCGTATTGGCATCGTTGGCGTAGCTGCTGCCGGTGCCGATCCAGCTTGCCGACAGGCGGAACCGGTCGAAATCGAGGCTGGGGGTGACGGCCCAGATCAGCTTGGCCTGGCGTTGCGGGCGGTTGCCGACCAGCGCCGCATTGACCACTCCGGCCGAGTTGCGTGCATCGGTGATCTCCGCGTCGGTATAGGTCGCGGTGGCATAGAGGTTGAACACCCCGCTGGAGTAGTACGCTTCAAGCTCCAGGCCTTTCGCGTCATACTTGCGGATCTGCCCGGTCGGCGGCGTGATTGTGATGTTCGACTCTTCCGTCTTCGACAGGAACAGCGTTCCATAGAAGTCGAGATCGCCGCCACCCAGGGCAAGGTCCTGCGCCTTGAAGCCGACTTCGTACTGCTTCACCTTGTCGACGTAGGCACCCTCGGCACCGGCGAGCAGGGCGCCGCTTGCGTTACGCACGCCGAAGTCGAGCGCGCGGTCGAAGTTGAACGACGCGCCGCTGGACGCCCGGCCGAATACCGACAGGTTGTCACCGATCAGGTAGTTCGCGCCGATCGACCAGGCCAGATTGTCAGCCTTCAGGTCAGCGCGGGCGTCGGCGACGCCGGTATTGAGCGATACCGTGGCTTCGGACCCGGTGATTGCTCCGTCGCCGTTGACGTCGAAAGGTGCACCCGCACCTGCGGTGCGGATGCCGTTCTGGCGCATCACGTCATAACGCACGCTGGCGTCGACGCTGAGATCGCCCGTCTTCAGCGCAATGGCTGCAAACGGCGAGCTGACTTCGGCTTCAAGGTCGTAGTTGCGGTTCGACCCATCCCAGCCGAACGCCTGGTTGACCCCGGCGATGCCGTTGACTGAACCCGGCACGTTGATCAGCGCCGCGTCGTTTTCGGTGGTGGTGACGAGCCTCGTCCAGTGCCAGTCCTGCTTGAAGTTCTGGTGCATGAAGAAGTGGCCGAGCGCGAAATC
>JAHDXX010000335.1:556-2044 GCA_023384025.1 Sphingomonadaceae bacterium | reverse complement strand
GATCACCGAATCCGATTACAAGACCAGCTGGATCAACCGTGGCTGGGCCGGAAGCGCGGGCTTCCGCCTCCAGGTCGGCGCCAACGGGCGGGTCGAAGGGTGCCAGATCACCCGCTCGACCGGCCACACCGCCCTCGACGAAGCCACTTGCGCCCTGGTGACCAAGCGCGCGCGGTTCGACCCGGCCCGCAACGGCAATGGCGACAAGGTGTCCGGCAGCTACACCAGTTCGGTCTTGTGGCAGATTCCTGAGTAAACAACCGCTTTCTCGTCATTGCGATGAGGCGAGGCCGACGAAGCAATCCAGTGCCCCGTGCACAACGGCACTGGATTGCCACGGCCTTCGGCCTCGCAATGACGGAAGAAAGATTAGTCCTGCGGAATCTGCTCGATCGGGGCGGTGCCATCGGGTTGCGGCACCGTCCAAATTGCCACGTTGAGCAAGGCGACAATCGCCAGCACCACCATCAGGCTCGCCTGCTTGCGCGCACCGCCCTTGCGCCACAGCCACGCGGCCCCTGCGAGCAGGGCGAAGGCGGCGAGGACGAGGATCGAGAGCACGATTTCCATCACCCCTCGCTACCCTGAAACCATGCCCGATGGGAAGAGTGTTGCGCGGTTTGACAGCGCGCGGGATGCGCTTCAGACATGGCGCATGAACGCCATCAGCCATCCCACCCTCACCCCCACTCTCACCAGGCGCCAGACGCTTGCCGCGCTCGGGGCGACCACTGCCCTCACCCTGTCGGGCTGCAAGACATACGCCGGTTCCGGCAGTGCCCTTGCCGACACGCCCGATGCCTGGCTCGAACAGGTCGGTTACAACCTGCTGGCGCACGAACCGGAGCGGGCGACCAGTCTCGGCGTGGATGTCGGCCAGTATGCGGGCCTGCGTGCGAAGCTCGAGGACCAGACCGCTGCCGGGCAGCAAGCCTATGCCGAGACCCTGCGGCGCGATCTCGCCACGACCCGCGCCTTCCCGCGCGATGGCATGACCGGCGACCAGTTGACCAGCTTCGAAGTGGTCGAAAGCGCCTACGAGGTCGCGCTCGACGGGTTCGCCTTGCCCTATGGCGATGTCGCAGTCGGCAGCTGGCGCAACGCGCCCTATGTCGTGATCCAGAATGTCGGCAGTTATCTCGACTTCCCGCGCTTCCTTGAATCGACCCAGCCCATGGCCAATGGCGCCGATGGCGAAGCGTGGCTCGAACGCATCCAGGCCATTCCCCGCGCGCTCGAAGGCGAATTGCAGCGGATGCAGGCAACCCGCGCGCTGGGCGTGGTCCCACCCGATTTCCTGCTCGACCGGGCGATCAGGCAGATGGAGACCACGCTGGCCTCCGCGGCCAAGGGCGAGCTTTACGCCGCACCCTATCGCGCCGCGCTGGAGAAGGCCGGCCAGCCGGTGCAAGTGGCCGAGCTTGCGCGGGTTTACGAAACCGGGCCGATCACCGTTTCGCTCCAGCGCCAGCTTGACGAGCTGAAAGC
>JAHDXX010000335.1:0-546 GCA_023384025.1 Sphingomonadaceae bacterium | reverse complement strand
AGGAATGGTATGCCTGGGCCCTGCGCGCCAGCACCACCACCCGCAACACACCGGAAGAAGTCCACCGGCAGGGGCTGGAGGAGCTGGAGGCGCTCCACGCCCAGATGGACCCGATCCTGCGTCGGATCGGCTACACCAGCGGCACCGTCGGCGAGCGAATGCAGGCGCTGGGCAAGGACGAGCGCTACAAGTTCGCTGAAGGCGATCCGGGCCGCGCGCAGATCATGGCCTTCCTTGAAGAGCGGGTCGCGTGGATCAAGGCGCAGATGCCGCGCGCGTTCAACACGCTGGTCGATCCGAACATGGAAATCCGCCGCCTGCCCCCGGCCGAGGAGCCCGGCGCGCCCGGTGCCTATGGCGGGGCGGGCAGCAAGGATGGGACCATTCCCGGGCGGATGTGGATCAACCTCCATACCACCGAACTGCACCGCAAGTACGACCTGGCCGACCTCGCCTATCACGAGACCATTCCCGGCCACGTGTGGGAGGGCGAATACTCCAACCGCCTGCCGCTGATCCGCTCGATCCTCGCTTTCAACGCCTTCT
>JAHDXX010000334.1:290-2045 GCA_023384025.1 Sphingomonadaceae bacterium | reverse complement strand
CCCGCGACGCTCTCCGTTCTCGGTAATCGAGGCGCGCAGGTCGAGCCGGTCCGGTGCCAGCCGGGCCACCAGTGCAAGGTCAGCCGGGCGCGACGTCAGGACCAGGCCTGACCGGGTCAGGCCAGTCACCTTGACCCGGGCCGAGCCGGTCAGCGGGGCATCGCGGCTGCTGCGCAGGTCGACCAGGCCCGAGGCCGTACCACCAATACCCAGATCACCCATTGCCACGTCCAACAGCGACAGGGGCATGCGCGCCAGTTGCAGGTTCAGCGCGGTCTCGCCACCGCCGAACTCCCCGTCCGCGAGCATCGCGCCAGAGCCGTAGCTGAGCTGTGTTTGCCGTAGCTCCCAGCCCCCGTCGGGCTGGCGCAGGAAAACGGCTCGCTGCGGCATCCGGATCGCCCGGCCCGCGTACTCGCCGCGCGCTGCCACTGCGACCCGCTGCGGTGCGACAGCAGCATTGAGTTGCAATTCGAACCGGCTGCCACGTCTTCCGGAGACGGCCGCCGTTACCGTTCCCTGACCGTTGTCGATTTGCGCCTGCGCGGCCAGCCGGCCGAGGAAGAGTGTTCCGGCTGACAGGCCTTCGGCATAGGCGCTGCCCGAAAAGGTCGTCCGCCCTTCTGCAAGCAACCCTTCCCCTTCGATCCGGGCCCGCCGGACCGAGATCGGCACGTCTCCGGCAAAGCTGGCATTGCTCACGGCCAGATTGACCGCAATGGCCTGAGCAGAGCCACGCGGGGTCAGCGCAATGGTCCCGTCAATCCCGCCACCGGCAAGCACGAGGTTCCCGCTCGGCCCCGCGTCACCAAACACGATCTCGCCACGAACGCCGGTGCGCCAGACATCGAGCTGGCGGATCGCGAGCCGGGCCGGGGCGCCCTGCGGCATCGCAAGCAGGCCGTTGCCGTCGAACGGGCCGAGCAGCGACTGTCCGGACGCTACGATCGCTAGACCATCGCCTTCAGGCGCAATAGCGAGCCGGACATCGCGCAGGCCGGCGGCAGGCAGGGGGTCGGCGAGCACGAGCGTGGCGCGCGGTCCGCTGCCGTCGAGCGTCGCCTCGACCGTGAACGGTCCGTACTCGGCCTGTCTCCCCCTTCCGGAAAGTACTGTGCGCCCGCCCTCCACGCGTCCGTCAAGCACGGCATTGAGCCGGGCTGAGGCAATGGTGAGGTCGGTGAAATTGACCGGTCTCGCCGCGCCCAGCGAAACCCCGCCCCTGAACCCGATCGCTGGACCAGCGAGGTTGGCGATGGTGGCATTGGTGACCTGCGAGACCTGCCCGTCCAGCTGCGCGTCGAGCAGCCATGGCACGCCCGGCCCCATCCTGAACCCGAACCGGGCGTCTGCGCTTGTCGTGCCGATGCTGTCGAACCGCAGGCCCTTGGCCGAGGCTTTGCCAGCGAGGCCGATCACGCCGCTGTCGAGCCGCGCCCGCAGGGCCATTTGTGCGCGTGTATCGGCAAACGCCAGAGCCAGATCGTCGGAGCGCAAGTCGCTGCCCTGAAGCACCAGCGTGCCACGCAGCCGCCCGTCACGCAGGCGCGGGTCGAGCGCCTCGGTCCCGGATTCAACCGCCCCCACCATGATGTCGAGCGGCACGGTCCACCGGGTCCCGTCATACCGGGCAATGCCCTTCTGCGTGACCGGAGCAAGCGCGACTGTGCCCGCTGCAAGCTGCCGTGCAATGAGCACATGGTCGACGGTCAGATCGCGGAACGGGCCATCGAGCGTTGCGTTGAGGCGGGCGTC
>JAHDXX010000334.1:0-280 GCA_023384025.1 Sphingomonadaceae bacterium | reverse complement strand
GCGTCTGAAAGCACGACACCCTCCCCCAGCAGCCCGGGATCGCGCAGCGCGGCCTTGATGGCCACATCGTCCACGCTGTTGCCTGCCAGGTCGATTGCCCCGCGCCCGGCCACGTCGAGCGCCTGCGTGGCCATGACAAACCGCCCGTCGAGCAGGCTCTCCTCCAGCGTCCCGCTTGCGACCAGCGCAACCTTGGAGCCAAGCGCGCGCGCGGCAATGCCTGTCGTCACACCGTCGGGATAGGCTTCGCCAGCGATGCGATATTGCCCTGCCCGGTTGA
>JAHDXX010000041.1 GCA_023384025.1 Sphingomonadaceae bacterium | reverse complement strand
ACTGTCGGCACGTTAACCGTCAGCTGCGAGCCGTCCTTGCCCGAGACGCCCAGCCCGCCAACCGCGACATTGCCTTGCGCCATGGCGTAGATCTGCCCATCGGCCCCGTAGAGCGGGGTCAGGATCAGCGCCCCGCCGCGCAAGGACTTGGCCTTTCCAAGCGTCGACACGGTAATATCGATCCGCTGGCCCGGCTTGGCGAAGGCGGGCAGTTCGGCAGTGACGATCACCGCCGCTGCATTCTTGAGGCCCGGCGAGACGCCCGGTGGCAGAGGCATGCCGAGCCGGCCGGAGACGCCTTTCATCGCTTCGGTGAGGTAGGCGAGGTTGTCATCCCCCGTCCCCTGCAGCCCGACGACCACGCCGTAGCCGGTCAGCTGGTTGGCGCGGACGCCATCGAACGTGCCAAGGTCGCGCACCCGCTCCGCCTGCGCGGTCGCAGGGACGAAGAGCGCGATGGCCGCGAGCAGCGAAGCGAGAATCTTGCGCATCACCTGGCCCTCAGAACGGCGAAACGAAGTTGAAGAAGCGCGACAACCAGCCCGGCTTGCTCGCCTGCTGGATCGCACCCTGTCCGGAATAGATGATCCGCGCGTCGGCGACCTGAGTGGAGAGCACGCGGTTGTCACCGTCGATATCGGCCAGCCGCACGATCCCGGCGAACTGAACCCATTCCTTGCCCTGGCTCAGCGACATGTGCTTTTCCCCTGTGACCAGAGCGGTTCCGTTGGGGCGCACTTCGGCGATCGTCACCGCAAGCGCGCCATTGAGGGTGCTGCGCTGCGCCGCGCTGCCCCCGCCCTTGAACGACGAATCCGCCGCCGCTTTAAGGGCCTCGGGGTTGAGGAACGACAGCGGTCCGGCGGTGGGTGGGGTCACGCCGAACGATCCGCCCTTGGCAGTCTGGGCCGAGGTGCTCTTCGAGGTGCCGAAGCTTTCCACCAGCACCACGGTGACGAGATCGCCCACGCGCCGTGCCCGCTGCCCTTCGTGCAGGGCGGCGTATCCATTGGCGGCCTGGAAGATCGCACCGTTGGCCTGTGACGGCGGCGGGGCCACCAGCACGGGTGTGGGCGGGGCAAAGCCGGGGAGAGGGCCTGCCCCGCCCATGCCGCAGGCACCAACCAGCGGCAGCAGGAGAAGGATTGCGGGAGAGTGGCGCATGGTGCTTGTCCTCACAGGGTCTGGTTGGCGTTGCGCAGCATCTCGTCGACGGCGCTGATCATCTTGGAATTGATTTCGTAGGCGCGCTGCGCCTCGATCATCTCGACCAGTTCCTCGACCACGTTGACATTGCTCGCCTCGAGCATGCCTTGCCGGATCGAGCCGCGGCCGTTCTCGCCCGCCGGGCCGATTTCGGCGGCACCGCTGGCAGCGGTTTCGACCAGGAAGTTGTCACCGATCGCCTGGAGCCCCGCCGGATTGGCGAAGCTGGCGACAGTCAGCTGGCCCAGTTCGCTCGGCTCGGCCTCGCCCTGCAGCACCGCCGTAACCGTGCCATCGGGGGCAACCGTGATCGATTGCGCGCCTTGCGGCACTTCGATGGCGGGCTGGACCGGGTAACCCTGCGCGGTGACCAGCTGGCCGGTTGCGCTCAAGGTGAAATTCCCGGCACGGCTATAGCCCTGCTGCCCGCCCGGGAGCTCGACCTGGAACAGGCCATCCCCGTCGAGCGCCAGATCGAGCGCGTTGCCGGTGGTGTTGAGCGTGCCTTGCGTGTTGATCCGGGTCGTGCCTTGCACCGACACCCCGTTGCCGAGGTTGAGGCCAATGGCATAGGCCGTCTCGCCACCGGAACGCTGGCCGGCAATGCGGGTATCCTGATAGGCTAATGTCTGGAAATCGGCCCGGTCGCGCTTGAAACCGCTGGTGCCGATATTGGCGAGGTTGTTGGCGATCACGCGCATGCGCGCGTCCTGCGCCTCGAGCCCGGTGCGGGCGACATGCAGGGCAGAAGTCGGCATTGTCAGTATCCTTTCAGGATGATTGTCAGCCGCGCAGCGACATCAGTCGCGCACCGGACTGGCCCAGTTCGTCGGCGGTGGAGAGGATGCGGGCGCGCTGTTCGAACGCGCGCTGCGCCTCGACCATCTGCACCAGCGTGGTCGCGGTATCGACGTTGGAGCCTTCGAGCGATCCGGATACAAGCCGTGCGGTCGGATCATCCGGCAGCACCCCGCCGCCCGGTACACGCAGGAACCCGTCAATATCCTTCAGTACCGCGCTGCCGGTCGGGTCGACCAGCCGCAGCCGGGCAACTTCCTGAGGGGGAAGATCGGGCGTGGCCGGGTCGCGCGCCAGCACGGCACCGTCTTCTGCGATGCTGAGCTCGGAACCGAGCGGAACGGTAATCGGCGCGCCTTCGCCCAGCACCGGCAGCCCGTCGCCGTTCTCCAGTACGCCGCTGGCGGCCACCCGCAGGTCGCCCCGGCGGGAATAGACTTCACCGCCATCCGCTGCCTGCAAGGCCAGCAGAGCGTTGCCGACCAGCGCCACGTCGAGCGGCTGGCCGGTGTGGCGCACAGTGCCGGTGGCCATGTTGGCTCCGTGCACCGCGCCTTGTGCCATGCTGCGGGTCTCGATCTGGCCGCCGCGCAGCGTGACCGGGGTCACGGCGAATTCCTCCGCCCGGAAGCCGGTGGTCGAGGCATTGGCGAGGTTGTTCGCCACCACCCGTTGCCGGTCCATCGCGGCATTCATGCCGGTTAGCGCGGTGTAGATCAGCCGGTCCATTTGCGTCAGGTCCGCAGGTTGATGATGGTCTGCGAGATCTGCGAGGCGGTATCGATCGCCTTGGCGTTGGCCTGGAAATTGCGCTGGGCGGTAATCAGCGCGACCATTTCCTCCGCCAGGTCGACGTTGGAGCGTTCCAATGAACCTGACAGTATCTGACCGGCCCTGCCAACCGTCGGCACGGTAAAGGCTGGCGCACCTGACAGCCCGGTCGCTTCCCACCGGCTTGACCCTTTGGCCTTGAGTCCATCGGGTGCGACGAAGTTTGCCAGTGCTACCCGGCCGACCGCCTCAACGCTGCCGTCGGCATAGGCGGCCAGCACCACGCCGTTACGTTCGATAGTGACATTGGCCAATTCTGCGCCGGCTGCATTGGCCACCGGAACCCGCGCGTCGACCACAGTGCCGGGAGCCGTAACCACCCCGGCGGCATCGGTCGGCGTGACCTGCAACCGGGCGCCCGACGCGTCGGTCATCAACCCGTTGCCATCAATCCTGAAATTGCCATTGCGGGTGAAGAACGTCTCGCCGGTCTCGTCGTTACGCACGGCAAAAAAGCCGTCACCGTCGATCGCCAGATCGAGGCTTCGACCGGTCTGTTCGATCGCGCCCAGACTGAATATCTGGTTGATGGCAGAAACGGTCGCGCCGATCCCGCGGGCCAGGCGCGGAGTAGCGGAAGCACCGTTGGCGACAATGTCCGCAAACTGTGCACTCGACTTCTTGAAGCCGGTGGTTTCCGCATTGGCGATGTTGTGGGCAATGACCCCGAGATCGGTTTCGGCGTTACGCAGGCCGTTCAGGGAAGTGTAGAAAGACGACATGGCTGGCTCCTCAGCTGGCGGTGGAAGTGGTTGCGATGGCGCGTTCCTGCGCCGCGATCAGTGCATCGAGCTTGTCGGAGATCTCCGTCAGCCGCGCGTTGGCCGTTGTGCTGCCGGCAAGCGCGGAAAACTGCGCGAGCTGGGCCAGCATGTCCTTGTTATCGACCGGGGCGAGCGGGTCCTGCTGGCGCAGCTGCACTGTCAGCAGGCGCAGGAAATCGCCCTGGTCGAGATTGCCCATCGCGCTTTGCTGGCGAACCTTGCCGGGCGCGTTGAGCGCAGCAAGGGCTGGATTGACGGCATCAGCCATGATCAGGAACTCCTCATCGTATCGAGCATCAGCTGCTTGGCGGTCTGGAGTGCCTCGACCAGGTTCTGGTAATGGCGCGCACTCTCCATGATCTCGACCATCTCACCCGCCTCATCGACCGGCGCCTCCCACACGTACCCGTCGGCATCGGCCAGCGGGTCGTCGGGATCGTGGCGGCGGATCGGGCTGGTATCCTGCGGTGTGACAGCCGCCACGCGCACCGAACTTAGGCCTGTGGCGCGATCGATTTCGGCGGCAAACACAGGGCGGATCGGGCGATAGGCGCCCTGCTCGCTACCGGACACCGACCCCGCGTTGGCAAGGTTCGATGTGGCGGCGTTCATCCGCACCATCTGGGCCGACATGCCGCGCTGAACGGTGGTGAAAAGGTTTGCCGGATTGCCCATGCTCACTCGCCCTTCAGCGCACGCTTGAGCGTGTCGGCACGGCCTTGCAGGAACGACAGCGTGGCGCTGTAGGCCACCGCATTCTCGGCAAAGGCCATTTGCTCTTCGCCAAGGTCGACGGTGTTGCCATCGGCCGAAATGTTCACCGGCACACGGAAGCGCAGGCTGCTTTCGACCGCCTGTGCGGTGTTGGCCCCGCCCGTACGCGCAGCAAGAGCCGCAGCGAAATCCATGTCGCGCGCCTTGAAGCCCGGCGTTGCGGCATTGGCGAGGTTCGCTGTGAGCACGCTCATCCGCTGCGATCGCAGCTCGAGCGCTGCACCGTGGATGCCGAACAGTCTCTCGCTCATGGCCATGTGCCTCCTGCCTGCCCGGTGTGACGGGCGTCGCAGGATGTTCAGCAAGGGGCGTGCCAATTCGCCGACTTCCCCTGCCACTGGCCTGTTCGGCCATCCCGGCTGGCAAGCCCTTGCCGGTTGCCGGGAGGAAATCGGCAGCTCTCTGCCGCTTGCCCCTTAATCCGCGGTACCCGGCGGACGTTCTCACCCTGCCAGCAGTCCGGAGTGTGCCCGTGCCAAGTCTCTCCCTGTTCGATCCCGCCAGCGCCGCCCTGGTGCTGGGCGGCACCGCGATCGCCACTCTGGCGCGCGCAGGGTTGCGCAACACCGCCGCGACCGCGCGTGAACTTGCGAGCCTCGCGGCGCCCGGGTTCGACGTGGCCAAGGCGCGCTCGGTGCTCGCGCCAGAAGTCGAGGCGATCCGCCAGGACGGATTGCTGCGTGCCCGGCCAGTGGCAGTGGCAGACAGCGAACTGGCTGATGCGACTGCGGCCCTCGCCCGGCACCGCTCGGTCGCGGCTCTGATCGCACAGCACGAACAGCACCGTACCCGTCGCGAAGCTCGCCGCCAGCAGGCGCTGACCACGCTTGAACAAGCCGCCGAGCTTGGTCCGGTGTTCGGACTGGTCGGCACTCTGGTCGGTCTCGGGCGGCTCCCGGCAGGCGGCCTCGACAGCGAAGGGGCGGTCATGGCCGCTGTTTCAACCGCCATCCTCACCACTCTCTACGGCCTGCTGGTCGCACATCTTGTGATCCTGCCGCTCGCCGGAATGATCGAGCGGCGCGGGCGAAGCGAGGAAGAGCAGCGCGCGCAGCTGATCGACTGGCTTGCCCGGCAGGTTGCCCCTGCCTGTCCGCCGGACCGGATCCAGCACAACGACAGCAAGGCCGCATGATGCGCCGGACGATCCCGGCATGGCAGGTGGTGCTAAGTGACCTTGCCCTGATCCTGTTCCTGACCACGCTGGCCGCCCTTCAGGGCACCTCTAAAGAGGCACCGGGTTTGTTCGCCGAAGCCCCGCACTCGCATGAAGTGGCTGTCTATCGTGACGCCGCTGGCGGATTGGCACTGGCGCAATGGCTGGAATCGCAACCGGCCGACCCGCGCCTGCAACTGACAGTGCTGGCGCGGTTCTCGCCCGGCGAATTCGAGCAGGTCCACGACCAGGCGCAACGGCTCGCCAGTGACGCGGCGGAAGCGGGCAAACCGCCCCGGCTGGTGCTGGAACCAGCGGAGCACAGCGAAGTGCTGGTCTCGCTCGCCTACGATGTGCCGGCGGCCATGTCCCAGGCACAGAGCACGCGATTGCGCCCCGATTCCTTGGCGCGGTAGAGCGCGGCATCGGCCTTGGCCAGGGCATCGCGCGGATTGGCTTCACCCAGTACATCGGCAATCCCGGCGGAAAAGCTGATCGTGCCGATCGGCTGCTTGGTCTGGCGCGAGATGAAGCGGCGTTCCCCCAGCGCAATCCGCGCCCGGTCGAGCCGGTCGACTGCCATCTGGCGGCTCAGCCCGCGCAGCAGCAGGACAAATTCCTCGCCCCCATGGCGTGCGACAAAACAGCCATCCTGCGCACATTCGCCGAGCACGCTGGCGACGGCGCGCAGCAGCCCGTCGCCGGTCTCGTGGCCGAACCGGTCATTCACGCTCTTGAACTTGTCGATGTCGCAAATGGCGACTTGCAGCGTGCTGCCATCGGCACGGGCGTCCGCTTCGGCTCGGGCAAATTCGCGCTCGAAGGCGCGGCGGTTGGGCAAGCCGGTGAGGCAATCGATGTCGGCTTCGCGCCGCGCCTGCTCAAGATCAGCGCGCAACTGTGCAGTCTCGGCTTCGCTGCGGCGCATATTGCGTTCCAGCTGGCCGAGTGTTGCCAGCATGGTCCGCGCGAGATCGACGATCTGGCGGGTCGACGGATCGGGGGTCAGCCCTTCGGCCGCAACGATCTGGTCGCGCACCTGCTGCTGGCATGCCCCGGTCTGTTCGCTGGCGCGTGCGGCAGTCTCGGAAAATCGGCGAATGGTCTCTTCCAGCCGGTCGAGCAAAGGCTCGGCATTCGGCGCGATGGCCGCGCTGCTCAGGGCGGGATCATGCAAACCCATGGGAATATCCTCCGTGCATCCAGCGGCGGGAGGAACGAGGTTCGCCCCGGCGTTGGCTTGGGGGAATTGCCGAATGATGGTAAATTTGCAGCGAAGCCCGACGTAGGGGGAACTACCTGGGCAGGAATGGCCCGGATTTTGCTCCAGTGCTGGCGAACCAGACCGGAGACGCATTCCATGAACCGCACCCTCGCCTGCTGCGCGCTTGCCTTCGCTACTGCCCCTGCCCTGGCCCAAGGCCAGCCGGCCGACCCTGCTGCGCTCGACCTGATGGTCGAGGAGTTCACCGGTGTCGGGCTGGGCCAACCCGGCGGCGCGCGCGAACCGGTTGACCGGCGTCTGCGCCTGCGCCCCTGCACCGGCACACCGCAGGCAGGCTGGCACGGCGCGCCGGGGCGCACCGTAGTGCTGAGCTGCCCGGACCGGGGTGGCTGGCGGGTCTATGTCAACCTCGTCAGCGACACGCGCCAGGCGGATCGCACCGCAAAGGCCGCACCCGCCATCGGTCGCGGCGATACGGTGACGCTGGTTGTTGCCGGCCCCGGCTTTGCCATCCGCAGGCAGGGCGAGGCCCTACAGGCCGGCGCCGTGGGCGAATGGATTGCGGTCCGCACTGTTGCCGGAGGTGATCCCGTGCGCGCGCGGATCGTGCAGCCCGGTCTTGCGGAAATTCCGCTGCGCTAGGGGCGCTCCAACCCTTAAACGGAGCCCTCTGCGGCCGTCCTTGACGTGAAGGACAGCGCAGGAGTGCCATCATGTCGCCGATCGACATCCGCAAGACATTGCCGGTCGTGCCCATCCGCACAGTGCCGGATCACGCGCCGGAGCAGCATGCGAGCCGCACTGCCGGTACGGCGCAAGCCGCCGCACCGGCAGTACAGATCGACCCCGAACTGGCCGAAGCGGGCAAGACCGCACCGGTCGACCACGAACGCGTTGCCGAGATCCGCGAAGCACTGCGCGACGGGACGTATCCGATCGTGCCCGCCAGGATCGCCGATGCGCTGATCGCGGCGCGACTGACGCTGGGAGGCCAGGCATGAGCGATCCGGCAATCGCAACGCACTTGCGGCAGATGATTGCCGTTCTTGAGCAGGAACGGCAGGCCCTTGCCGCGCTTGACCTCGACGCGCTCATTGCAACCAGCCACGAAAAGCTGGCCATGTGTCACCTGCTCGCGGGGTCTGCCAGCCTTGCCGGTGATGACGAATGCCGCGCTCTTGCCGAAAGCGCGCGCGCTCTAAACGAGACCAATCGGCGGGTGCGCAACCTGCTGGCGGCACAGGTGGCTGCGCGCATCGACGCGCTGACCGGGCAGGGGCAAAGCTACAGCACATCCCGCGCTGCCTGAGCCAATTGGCACGCCCCTTGCTATGAGCGGACTGAAACCGCCGCAGCAAGGAGCCTGCCTTGGGCCAGAACTCTACCCAGCCTGTTTCCGCATCGTCCGGCCCGCTACGCGTGCAGGCGGCGATCGCGCATGGCGCGGCACGCACCGGGGTCGCGTTCGACTATCTTCTGGCGCAGGCGAGGATCGAATCCGCACTCGATCCTTCGGCGCGCGCATCCACATCGAGCGCGACCGGACTGTTCCAGTTCATCGACAGTACCTGGCTGGCCACCTTGCGCAAGCACGGCCCGGACCACGGGCTGGGGCAGCTGGCCGCCTCCATCCAGCAGGGTCCGAACGGCGCTTTCGTGGCGGACCCGGCCCAGCGCCAGCATATCCTCTCGCTGCGGCACGATCCCGCATTGGCATCGGTCATGGCGGGCGCGCTCGCACAGGACAACCGCGCTGCCCTTCTGCCAGTACTGGGTCGCGAACCCGATGCGGCCGAGCTCTACCTTGCCCATTTCCTCGGTGAAGGCGGCGCCAGCCGGTTCCTGAAAGCGATGCAGAGCGATCCCGCGCAGTCCGCTGCGGCACTGTTTCCCAAGCAGGCTTCGGCCAACCGGGGGATCTTCTACCAATCGGGCGGCAGCACCCGCTCGCTTGGCGAAGTGATGGAACTGATGCGCGGCAAGATGGCGCGGGCGATGGACGGGTCGATCCCGCCAACCGCGATTGCTGCGGCACCGGCAGGCACCATGCCTGTCACGCCCTGGCAGGCAGCACAGACGCGCTTTGCCGAGCAGGCCCGCTCTTTCTCCGATGGCGGGCAGACGCCGCGGCCGCTCAGCACCATTCTCGCTGAGACGTTTTCCGCCGGCGGACCTGCGGCGGGCGACCATGTCCGGCGCGCTTATGGCCAGCTGAGGAGCTTCGGCCTGTGATGCAGCGCCTGTCATCCGTCCCCGGCACCTTTGCCCTGCCCGCGGGCATCCTCGCGCTGATCGTGCTGATGGTGCTGCCGATCCCGGCGATGCTGCTCGACGTGTTCTTCGTACTCAATCTTGCCATTTCGGTGGTCATCCTGACCACGGCCCTGAACGCGCAAAAGCCGCTCGACTTCTCCTCTTTCCCTACGGTGCTCCTGTTTGCGACCCTGCTGCGGCTCGCGCTCAATGTCGCCTCGACGCGGGTGGTGCTGGTCAACGGCCACGAAGGCCAGGAAGCCGCCGGGCAAGTGATTGCCAGCTTTGCCGAGTTCCTGATCGGCGGCAATTTCGCGGTTGGCCTGTTCGTGTTTGCGATCCTGCTGATTATCAACCTGGTGGTGGTGACCAAGGGCGCCGGGCGGATTTCCGAGGTCTCGGCCCGCTTCGTGCTCGACGCGCTTCCGGGCAAGCAGATGGCGATCGATGCCGACATTGCAGCCGGCCTGTTGACTACTGACGAAGCACGCAAGCGCCGCGCCGAAGTGGCGGTGGAAGCCGATTTCTACGGTTCGATGGACGGTGCATCGAAGTTTGTGAAGGGCGATGCCATCGCCGGTCTGCTCATTCTCGGCGTCAATGTGATCGGCGGCTTCGCGCTTGGCATGATCGCCCACGACATGGGCGCGGCTGAGGCAGGCGCAGCCTATGTTACGCTAGCCGTGGGTGACGCGCTGGTGGCGCAGGTGCCCGCGCTGCTGCTGTCGATTGCCGCTGCCGCGATTGTTACGCGGGTAACCGACACCCGCGATCTGGTCGGCCAGATAGGCGGGCAGGTGGCCGAACCCAAGGGCTGGCTGCCGGTGGCGCTGGTGCTGGGCGCGATCGGACTGATCCCCGCGATGCCGCAGACGCTGTTCCTGCCGGCCTCCGCTGTCTGCCTGTTCGTCTGGCACCGTCTGCGCCAACGCGCCGCCGCGCCGCCCGCTCCTGCCTTTGCCCTGGACGAACGCCCGCCAGACCAGTTCGGGATCGAGGATGTCACCGATCACACGCTGGTCTCGCTCGAGCTGGGCTACGCGCTCGTCCATCTGGTCGACGAAGCGCGCAAGGCACCACTGCTGCCACGCCTGACCGGCATCCGCAAGCAGCTGTCACGCCAGTTCGGCTTCGTGCTGCCGCAGCTGCGGGTGGCCGACGCGCTCGAACTTACCCCGCAAGGTTACCGCGTGCGTCTGGGCGGCGTCACTCTGGGTCAGGGCGAAGTCCGGCCGGACCGGTTGCTGGCGATCGATACCGGCGAGGTGCCCCAGGGCACTGCGATCCCGGGCGATGCGACGCACGATCCCAGCTTCCATTGTCCGGCACTGTGGATCGAACCGGCCAACCGCGAACTGGCGATTGCCGAAGGCTATCTGGTTGTCGACCCCGGTACGGTCATCGCTACCCATCTGAACCAGTTGCTGCTGGCGCGGATCGATGCACTTCTCGGTCCGGAAGAAGTCCGCGCCCTGCTCGATGGCCTGCGCGAGAAGATGCCGGGCCTTGTCGAAGCGATCACGCCCGAACCGATGTCGCTTGCTGCACTGACCCGGTTCCTGCGCGCGCTGCTGGCAGACGGTATTGCGCTGTCCCACCCGGGGCCGGTGTTCACCGCACTCGCGCTCGCACTCCAGAAGACGCAGGATTTCAACACGCTGGTCGATCTGGTGCGGGCAGATCTTGGCGGCTGGATCGTGGGGCAGGTTTGCCCGCCGGACCAGCCCTTGCCGGTCACAACGCTCGATCCGGGGCTGGAAGCGGCGATCCTTGGCGGGATGGCCGATCCCGCCACGGGACAACCGCTGATCGACCCGGACTGCGCGCGCATGGTCGCCGAACGCATGGCCACCGTCGTGGCCGAGGCCGGCGGGCCGGTGGCGCTGATAGTCCAGCCCCCGGCGCGGCGCGCCCTGGCCGCCCTGCTGCGCACCCGCGTGCCGCGCGCACTGGTGCTCTCACTCAACGAGTTGCCGGTGACCCAGCCGGTCGACGTGAAGGAAGTGATTGGTGCGGCGCAGACCGCACCCGAACCGGAGATGCTTGCCGCATGAAACACGATCACAGTCACTTTGCCGACGCGATTCCCCCGACACCGCGCGACCTGGTGGAAGAACGCGTCCGCCGCTTCATGCCGCTGGTCCGGCGCACCGCCTGGCATGTCCACAACATGGGCCGCGACAGCGTGGAAGTGGAAGACCTGATCCAGGTCGGTCTGCTGGCGTTGACCGAATGTGCGCACCGCCACGGCCCCCAGCCCGACGACGGGTTCGCTGCCTATGCCAAGCTGCGGGTGCGCGGTGCCATGGTCGACCTGGTGCGGCGGACAATGCCCGATTCCCGCGGCGCTGTGAGGCGTAGGCGCGAATACGATGCCGCAGTGGCACGCCTGACCGGGCTCAACGGACATGCCCCCACCGTTGCCGAGCTGTGCGAAGCACTGGGTTGCGACGAAGCAGCCGTCCGTGCGATGGAGCAGGACCAGACACGGCTTGTCACGCTCGATGACAGTCTCGCCGATGGCTCAATGGCGCTCGTTGATGAGACCCCGGACGCCTTCACCCAGCTGGCCGCGCTCGACGACCATGCCCGACTGGCAGACGCCGTGGGAGAATTGCCGGAACGGCTGCAACTGCTGCTCCAGCTGTTCTTTGTCGAGGAACTCAACCTGACCGAGATCGCTGCGGTGCTCGAGGTCAGCGTGCCGCGCGTGCACCAGTTACGTGCCCAGGCCTTGCAAAAACTCAAGGAACGGCTGCTCGATCCGGCGGACTGAGCTCAGAGCAGCGCCAGAACGTCCGTGAGATCGCGCTCGACCTGTTCGAGGCGCGTCGCATCCGGCGCGGCTATCGCAGCCAGAACCTGAGCGCGCAGCCCGCCATAGAAGCTCAACAAGGGGCGTCGCAGCGGATTGTCCGGTGCCACCCCGTCAATCAGGGCCAGCAAGGCCGAACCGGCCCGCCCGAGCGCTTCGCCGCGCAAGGTGCGATCCGTTATTGACCGGGCCTGACCAATCTCGCTGATGGCCTTTTCAAGGCACAGCCGGGTCAACCCCGTGCCATTGCTGCCTTCGATCCGGGCATCGAACTCCACCCGGCGGTAGGCGGTTGCCGGATCATCGCGCAAGGCCAGCATCTCACTGGTTCCGTGCAGTCCACATGTCGACCTGCGCCCGCAGGAATGACAGCGTGGAGTTGGACGAAGCAACCCGGCGGTCAGCCGCGACGAATTCGCGGGTCATCCGCTCGCGCAATCGCTCCTGCTGCTCGGCGAGCTTTTCCAGAGCTTCCTCGTTGCGCGCAATCTGGGCATTGTAGCGGGCTTCCGATCCCGCGAGCGATCCCGGATCGGCCCGGACGGAGGTGGTTCGCGCCAGCTTGTCGAGTGTCGCGAACACGCCGAACAGGCCGGTGGTGAACATGGCTGCCGCCCCTTTCGGGCTTTCCGCAATCGTGCGCTGCAAGCGCTCGGTATCGAGACGGAAAGTGCCGTCGCGGTTGAGCGACAGACCAAGGTCGCCCAGCCGTCGCGGATCTCCGCTCGCCGCATTGGGCATGACGTCGATGCTCGACAACGAGGAGAAGGCATTGCGCAGCGCCCGCAAGCCCGGGTCTGCCCCCAGTTCGCCGCCCAGCGGGTCGCCGAGGTCACGGATCTGGCCGGCGATATCGTTCAGTGCAGCGACGAAATCGCCCATCACCGCTGTCACCTGGCCGGTCCGGTCAGCGAAGCCGATCGTGGTTGGCGCGCCGATGTTGGTCCCCCGCAAATCCAGTTGCATCCCTTCGGGCAGGCCCGTGACGCGGTTGGTCGGGCTGGTCATGGCCACCGTGTCGAGCAGGAAAGCGGCATCCTGCGCGCTCTGGCGAAGCTGCCCGCTGTCACCGGCATGTGTCCAGCCGAGATTGTCGATCGGTCCTGCGGCCCCGGTATTGGTCACCTCGACAACGAAGGCGTTTGCCCCGCCCTCACCGCCCTTCAGCACTAGTTCCGGGCCATTGGTGCCATTGGCGACATAGGCCGTAACCCCGGCATTGGCGACCGTGATCCGTGCAGCCACTTGTGCCAGTGTCTCTCCAGCCGCGACGGTGATTTCGAGCGGGTCGCGGCCTGCGTCGGCGGTGAACGTGCCGCTGGCGACAGTGCCGAAGCGTACTGTCAGCGTGCCTTCACCAACCGGATCGGCCGCGTTGGAAGGGCCTGCCAGCGCCAGCATCTGGCCGCGGGCCAGCTGAGTCACTTCAAGGCCATAGCTTCCGCGCGGGTTGGCCCCCTGTGCCACCGTGATGGCGGCCACCCCCGGGTTGCCGATGCTCGGCTGCGGCGCAAGGTCGCCCGTGCGGATCCGGTCGCCAAGAGCGGAAGCGAGCTGGCTGAATTGCCCGCGCAGCTGGCTGGCTGCAGAGACGCGGGCTTCCAGAGCTTCGTTGCGCGATTCAAGCCGGGCGATCTGCGCTGCGTAGCGCGCGTCAGCAAGGTCACGGGCGAGCTGGACCATGTCCACCCCGCTGCCGCCGCCGAGGCGCGAGACGATCGATGAAGTGCTGCTGTCCATGCCGCTAAGAACGACGCAGGCAGCGCCAACTTAACCCCTTGCGAGGCGCCCTTCGGCATCGAACCGCAGGGCGACCGGCACCTCCACCATCGGTCGCGGCGGGTGGTCGCCGCGCTTCAGCGCCATGACGAAAGCGACCAGGGCTGCGATTGCCACATACAGCTCCTCGCGGATCACCTGGTTTTCGCGGGTGGTGAAATAGACCGAGCGGGCCAGCGCCGGATATTCGAGCACCGGCACGGCAAACTCGCCCGCCAGCTCGCGCATGGCGAGAGCCTTCTCCCCACGCCCCTTGGCCAGGACCACCGGTGCCGGAGCGATCGCGGGATCATAGGCAAGCGCAACCGCGAAATGCTGCGGGTTGACCAGCACGAATTGCGCTTCCTTGACCGCGCGCGACACCCCGCCGCGGGCAAGTTCGCGCTGGCGCTGGCGCTGGGCCGCGCGCCGTTCAGGCGAGCCTTCCGCTTCCTTGGCCTCGTCGCGCATTTCCTGGTGGGTCATCTTCAGGCGGTTTTGCCGCCGGACATACTGGATCGGCCAGTCAACCATGGCGATCAGGACAAGGCCGGCCACCAGCACCACCAGCAGTTGCAACCCTGCGTGCCACGCCATGCCGAGCTGGGTCGACAGGTCGCCGCGACCCAGCCCCAGCAAGGCCGGAAGCTGCCCGATTGCCCACCACCACGCCAGGCCGCCCAGAAGACCAATCTTCAGCAGACCCTTGCCCAGCTCGATCAGGCCGTGGACGCCGAACATCCGGCCCAGACCCTGCGCCGGATTGAGACGCGAAGCCTTCGGCGCGATATTGGCACCAACCCAGCGCCCCTCGCCAAACGCAAGTTGCGACACCACGGTTGCCAGCAGCACGACTGTGCCAATGGCGAGGACCGGCAGCAGGACCGCCTTCATCGCAAGAACCACCATGGTCAGCGGGGTAAAGCGGGCCAGATCGGCCTTGTCGAAGGTCACTCCGGCACGCATTGATTCTTCCAGCCCGGCCATGAGCCACGGCCCGGCCAGCGCCAGCATCCCCACCCCGGCACCGGTCGCGATGGCTGTGGCGAGCTCCTTGGATCGCAGCACGTCACCTTTGCGGGTCGCATCACGCAAGCGCTTCTCGCTAGGGGCAAAGGTCTTTTCGCCGGCCGGTTGCTCGCTCACGGCAGCAATACTCCGCTAGTCTGTTCCAGCGCCATACGGGAGACGTCAGCGAACTGCTCCAGTATGACCGGCAGGACAGCAATCAGGGCGGCAATCCCGGCAAGGACCCCGGCCGGCAGACCCAGCGCGAACAGGTTGAGTGCAGGGGCAGAGCGGCTCAGTACCCCGGTGGCAATCTGGACCAGCAGCAGCACCAGCACGACCGGCAGCGCAATCGCCGCCGCCGTCGCCAGCATCTGGCCGCCGAAAGCGGGAATCCGCTGCATTGCCTCCGCCGTCAAACCCGCTGGTCCGGGCGGCAGGGCGCGATAGCTTTCGACCAGAAGCTCGAACCACAGCAAATGGGCGCCCAGACCCAGAAACACGAAAATCAGCGTCAGGCTGAACATCTGACCGATGGCGCCGGATTGCGAGCCGCTGGCCGGATCCACCGAGGTGGCCATGGCCATGCCCATCGTCCCGGCAATCTGCTCCGCAGCGATCAGGGGGATGGCAAAGGCGATCTGCAACACGAAGCCGAGCATGACGCCGATGACGATTTCCTGCACCAGCGCGACCATGCCCGCCATGCTCAGCAAGTCCGGCAAGGCTGGCACCGGCATCCACTGATGCACGAACAGCGCGAGCGCGACACCGAGGAAGGCCCGCAACTGCACCGGAACGCTCATCGCGCCAAACAGGGGAGCTGCCAGCATCGCCGCTCCGGTCCGGACCGACAGGAACAGCACTTCGGGCAGTTGCTGCTCGAACAGCGCAAAGGCAATCGTCGCAGCCTGCATTACCGTGCCAGCGTGCCGATCTGGGCAAAGATTTCGCGCAGGAAATCACCCAGCAAGGCCATCATGGAGCCACCCATCACCACCATCACCAGCGCGATCACTGCCAGCTTCGGCACGAATGTGAGCGTCTGTTCGTTGACCGAGGTGGCCGCCTGAATGATCCCGACCACCAGGCCGACCGCCAGTGCGGCGAGCAGGATCGGCCCCGCAATCAGCGCCGTGGTCCACAGCATCTGGTCGATCAGCGAAAGAAGTGAGGCATCGTCGTTCATCGCCGGTGCCCCTAGCCAAAGCTCATCGCCAGGCTGCCCATCAGCAGCGCCCAGCCATCGACCAGCACGAACAGCAGGAGCTTGAACGGCAAGGAGACGATCGTGGGCGAAAGCATCATCATGCCCAGGCTCATCAGCACGCTGGCCACGACCAGGTCGATGACCAGGAACGGCAGGAACAACATGAACCCGATCTGGAATGCGGTCTCCAGCTCGCTGGTCACGAATGCCGGCAGCAGGATCGAGAACGGCACATCGTCAGGCCCGGCAAAGGCGCCCGCGCCCGCGATGTCGGCAAACATGGCAAGGTTCGCTTCGCGCGTCTGGCTCATCATGAACGCGCGGAAAGGCTCCGCCGCCGCCGCAATCGCCTGTTCGCCTGACAGGGTTCCCGCAGCATAAGGGTCAATGGCCAGCGCCTGTACCTGCGCCAGCGTAGGCGCCATAACGAACAGGGACAGGAACAGCGCAAGGCCGATCAGCACCTGGTTCGGCGGGCTCTGCTGCAAGCCCAGCGCCTGCCGCAGGATCGAGAGCACGATCAGGATGCGGGTGAAGCTCGTCATCATCAGCACGATCGCCGGCAGCAGGGTGAGCAGCCCCATGAGCAGCAGGATCTGCAACGACAGCGACAGCGGGGTCGCATCGGCGGTCGGCGAAGCAGCCAGCGCGCGGTCGA
>JAHDXX010000333.1 GCA_023384025.1 Sphingomonadaceae bacterium | reverse complement strand
GGTCGCCGTGCTTCCAGCTCGCCACCTCTTCCGCAGTCAGCGTGTCGAGATCGACCCGCTTGGCCGCCGCGTCGGGCTGCCAGTGGACTTCGGGCCATTCGTCGAGCTTGGGCTGCTCGAGATAGGCCGGGCCCGAGCCATCGAGCGTGAAGTGCGCGTGGCGGGTCGCGGCGCAATTGGGGATCATCGCGATCGGCTTACCCGCAGCGTGGCACGGCGCGTCGAGGATCTTGACGTCGAGCACGGTGGAGAGCCCGCCCAGCCCCTGCGCGCCAACCCCTTGCGCGTTCACGGCGTCGAAAATGTCGATCCGCAGCTGCTCGATATCGTTCTGCGCGCCGCGCGCCTTGAGCTGCGCCATGTCGATCGGTTCCATCAGGCTGAGCTTCGCGAGCTTCATGCAATGCTCCGCCGTGCCACCGATGCCGATGCCGAGCATGCCCGGCGGACACCAGCCAGCCCCCATCGACGGGATCTGTTCGACCACCCAGTCGACGATATTGTCAGAGGGGTTCATCATCTTGAACTTGGACTTGTTCTCGCTGCCGCCACCCTTGGCTGCAACGTCGACGGTGACCTTGCTGCCCGGCACCATCTCGACCGAGAGCACGCACGGGGTGTTGTCGCGGGTGTTGCGGCGGGTGAAGGCGGGATCGGCCAGCACCGAGGCGCGCAGCTTGTTCTCCGGGTGGAGGTAGGCCCGCCGCACCCCTTCGTCGACGATCTCCTGCAGCGACTGGCTGGTGTCATCCAGCCGGCAATCCATGCCCCATTCGATGAACACGTTGACGATGCCGGTGTCCTGGCAGATCGGCCGGTGCCCTTCGGCACACATCCGGCTGTTGGTGAGGATCTGCGCGATCGCGTCCTTCGCCGCCGGGCCCTGTTCCGCCTTGTAGGCCTCGCCCAGGGCGCGGATATAGTCCATCGGGTGATAGTAGGAGATGAACTGGAGGGCGTCGGCGACGCTCTCGATCAGGTCGCTGGTGCGGATTACCGTCATGTCGCTCATCGAAGCTGTGCTCCTTCCGGTCGATTGGCGCACCCCTTACGACGCTCGCCTGCCTAGGTCACGCTCCGATTGTCATGTGCGCCTGCAAAGCGCTTGGCGCGGGCGGGCCGCTCGCCTAAGGCTCCGCGCGCACGGATTGACGAACTGTGTTATAGGTGTAATACAGCCTGCAAAGGCCAAGAAAGCGTTCCGAAAGAGCTCTCATGCAAACCGAAACGATCGATTACTCCGCCGCCCGCAAGGCGATGATCGACAGCCAGCTGCGCACCAGCGGTGTCAACGAACACTTCGTGCTCGAACGGATGGCGGCTGTTGCTCGGGAAGACTTCGTGCCCGCCGCATCGCGCGCGGTGGCCTATATCGACCGGGCAATCCCGCTCGACAACGGCCGCCGTCTCGCCGCACCGCTGTTCTACGGCATGGTCCTGGCCGAGGCCAAGCCGGCTGCCACAGACCGGGTGCTGGTGGTCGATAGCGGCGCGGGCTACCTGCCCGAACTGCTCCGCCCGCTGGTCGCTTCGGTCGAGGTCATCGCGCCGGAAGAAGCTGTCGCCGCCAACCGTAAGAAGGGCGATTTCACCTTGCTGGTGATCGATGGTGCGGTGGAGGCCCTGCCCGCTCCGCTAATCAAGCGGCTTGAAGCAGGCGCGCGGGTGGTGACCGGGCTGGTCGCCAATGGTGTGACCCGGCTTGCGATCGGGCGCCGTAGCGGCGACGATGTCGCGCTGCTCCCGCTGGCCGAAATCGGCATTCCGCGGCTCGGCGAGTTCGACCAGCCCAAGGGCTGGAGCTTCTGAGCGTGACCCGCCGGTTCGTTCGCCTTGCATTGCTCTCGGGCGCTGCCGCGCTCGCTGTTCCGGCGCAGGCCGATACCCTGCGCGAGGCGCTGGCGCAGGCCTATGTTGCCAACCCGACCCTGCTCGCCGCCCGTGCCCAGCAGCGGGCCAATGACGAGAACGAACCGATCCAGCGCGCCAATGGCCTGCCCGACGTGCGCTCGACTGTCACCCACATCGAGTTCCTGCGTCGTTCGCCCAACAGCTTCA
>JAHDXX010000040.1:7147-16576 GCA_023384025.1 Sphingomonadaceae bacterium | reverse complement strand
CGCGGCACGGCCCTGGCGGTTGCGGTGTTCCACAAGGATCTGTCGGACTGGGTCATCCAGTTCTCGGATACGATCGATGTAAGCCAGCAGATCCAGAACGCCGGTTTCGGTTCGATCCTGAACACGGCACCGGAAATCGGGGTTGGTTCGTTCAGCGGTCCGGTCAACTTCTCTGACGGGAAGATCACCGGTATCGAAGGGACCCTGCGGGTCGACTTCGCCGACCTTTCGGAAGGGCTTGACGGCTTCGGCGCAAGCTTCAGCTACACCTATGCCGATGCTTCGGTGGACGACCAGAACGGCCAGGCGATCGACATCCCGGGCTATTCGAAGAACGTGTGGTCAGCCGATGCGTTCTACGAAAAGAACGGCTTCCAGACCAAGGTCAGCGCCCGCCACCGCAGCGGCTTCCTGTCCGAAGTGCAGAACTTCGACGGCAGCCTGAGCGGCGCCCAGGCGCTGAGCGAAACGATCATCGACGCCCAGATCGGCTACACCTTCGAAGACCGCGATGACTTCCTCAACGGGTTCGGCATCCAGTTCGAAGTGTTCAACCTGACCAACGAACCGTTCGTGACCGAAAACGACCTGTTCAACGCGGCGGGCGCCGAAGTCGGCACCTTCCCGAGCCGCCACGAGCTCTACGGGCGGACCTATAACGTAACGCTCAAGAAGGCGTTCTGACACAAACCCGGGTCCACCGGGTCGCAAAGGGGGCTCGCCGGGAAACCGGCGGGCCTCTTTTTTTGTGTGACATGCGGGCGCAACGATTGCGCGTGTCCTTCGAGACGGCCCTGCGGGCCTCCTCAGGATGAACGGACCCTGTTTATTGGGGCTCGGCTGATCGAGCCGATCAAGCCGAAACCGTGCTCTTGCAGTGCTGCTCCAGAAACGCGCCATGCTCCGGCATCGCTTCCACCGCATCGCGCATCGCCGATGCAATCGCGGCAAACCGGTCTGCCACCGGCACGTGCGCGCGCGTGGTCGCAATCGCGGGGGCGCGTTCGGGCACGATCCCCTGCCCCAGATAGACCGCGATCCAGCTCGGGTTGTTGAACAGCTCGCGCTCTTCCGCCACCAGCGTGCCGTAGTCGCGGAAATGGTCGATCTTGTATTGCAGGCTGTCGGGGATCGGCATCGCCGCGCAATAGCGCCACAACTCCCCGTCGGTCCGCTCGGTCGCCTTGTAGTGCAGGATCAGGAAGTCGCGGATCCGCTCGTATTCGACCAGGGTCTGCGCGTTGTATTCGCGCGCCAGCAGCGGCGACATGGCCTTGTCCGGGAACAGCGCCAGCAGCCGCATGATGCCGTACTGGATCAGGTGGAGACTGGTCGACTCCAGCGGCTCCATGAACCCGGCGGAGAGGCCGATGGCGACGCAATTGCCGTTCCAGAACTGGCGCCGGTACCCGGTCACGAAACGCAACACGCGCGGATCGCCCGCCAGTTCGTCGCCCAGCGACCGGGTCAGGGTGTCGACCGCATCCTGCTCGGCGATGAACTGGCTGCAATGGACATAGCCGTTGCCGGTGCGGTGTTGCAGCGGGATGCGCCATTGCCACCCGGCCTCGCGCGCGGTCGAGCGGGTATAGGGCACGATCTCCGGCTGGCGCAGGCTGGGCGCAGCGACCGCGCGGTCACACGGCAGCCAGTGCTGCCAGTTGACGTATCCGGTCTCCAGCGCCCCTTCGATCAGCAGGCCGCGAAAGCCCGAGCAATCGACGAACAGCTCCGCTTCCAGCACGCGCCCGTCATCCAGCGTGACGCTGCGGATATGGCCGCTTGCTGCATCACGCAGGGCATCGACCACTTTGCCTTCGACCCGCGTCACCCCGCGCGCTTCGGCATAGCGGCGCAAGAACCGGGCATAGAGCGTTGCGTCGAAGTGATAGGCGTAATCGTAGGTCGACTGGATCAGGCGGCGGTCTGGCGACGGGTGCGCGAACTTGCCCGCCTTCGCCATCGCCCAGCCCATCGAGAAATCGTCAATCGGCCCGCTGGTGCGCCCGGCGAGGTGCTCGCGCATCCAGTAGTGATAGAAGGGCACGACATCGAATTCGGCGCCGTGCTGCCCGAACGGGTGGAAATAGCTGTGCCCCGTCTTCCACCAGTCGACGAATTCGATCCCGAGTTTATACGACCCGCCGGTCTCGCGCACGAAGGTCGCCTCGTCGATGCCCAGCCGCTGGTTGAAGTGGCGGATCGGCGGGATCGTCGCCTCGCCCACGCCGACCGTGCCGATTTCCTCGGATTCGACCAGCGTGATGCGCACCCCGCGCCCCAGCGTTTCCGCCATCGCGGCGGCAGTCATCCACCCGGCGCTGCCTCCGCCAACAATCAGGACCTGCTCGATCGGCGCGCGCTCGGCCATCATCCCTACCCGCCGCAGCTTTCGCGGATCAGCAGGCTGGTTTCCAGCCGGTCGGAAGTCGGAGCCACCCCGCCTTGCGCGTCGATCAGGCGCGATACCAGCATGCGCCCGGCAAGATTGGCGTCCTGGTCGATCGTGGTCAGGCGCGGGGTAACGAGGCGTGCAGCGGGAATGTTGTCGTACCCCACCACCGAGACATTGCCCGGCACCGAGAGCCCGGCCCGGGTCAGCGCGCGGATCGCGCCGATCGCGATCAGGTCGCTGGCGGCGAAGATCGCATCGAACACCATACCCCGGTCGAGCGCGGAGCGGGTCGCCGCTTCCGCCGAATGCACGTCAAAATGCGCCGCCACCGCCAGTTCCTCGCGCACCGGCAGGCCCGCTTCCTCCAGCGCCAGCCGATAACCGCGATAGCGCTGCTCGGCTTCGGGCGCTTCGACATCGCCGAGGAACAGCACGTTGCTGCGGCCGAGCCGCGCGAGATGGGCCGTGGCCCGCCGCCCGCCGGCGACATTGTCCGACCCGATCGAGCAATAGCGCGCGTCGGGAAACTCCGCGCCCCACACCACGAAACGCTGGTCACGTTCGGCCAGTGCGTTGAAGGCATCGTGGAGCGAGCTCTGTCCGATGAAGATCACGCCGGTCGCCCGGCTGGTGGTCATGGCATAGTCGAGATCGTCCGCGCTGGTCGGGGCGATGTGGCTGATCAGCAGGTCGGCGGTGCGTTCGCGCGCGGCTTCGGCAATCCCGGCCAGCAGTTCGAGAAAGAACGGGTCTGCCACCCGCGTCTCGCGCGCTTGCGGGGCGGGCACGACCACGGCGATGGTCGCTTCGGCCCCGATCGGGCCCTTGGGCATGGAAAGGCGGAACTCGTAATCGTATTCGCGGGCAATCTTCCAGATCGCCTGCTTGGTCCGCCGCCGCACTGCCGGACTGTCGTTGAGCGCGCGCGAGACAGTCGAGATCGACACCCCGGCCTCGCGGGCGATATCCTCGAGACGGGCCGACTTCGGCGAGACGGGATCGAATTCGGCCATTAGCCCGCCCGGTCGGCCGCGATCGCCCAGAAGCCGGTATAGGGTGCCAGTGTTCCCGGAATGTCGTGCATCGAACCCACTGCCCCCTCGTCAGCCACAATCACGGCTTTGCCGAAATTGTTGCCCGGTGACCAGACCACCGGTTCGTCGGAGAGGTTGAAAACGCACAGCACGTCGCCAGCCTCGCCGGTGCGGACAAAGGCGACGAGGCCGTCGGGCGCGTCAAGCAGGCGGATATCGCCATCCGCGAGCGCGGGCAGCGTGCGCCGCTGGGCGAGCAGTCGACGGGTATAGGCGAGCATCGAAGCCGGGTCGTGCGCCTGCCGGTCCACCGCCAGCGCGGCATGGGCCTTGTCCAGCCGCAGCCAGGCGACATCGCCCGCGGTGAACCCGGCATGGGGTGCGGAGGCTTCCCACGGCATCGGCGTGCGCGCGCCGTCGCGGCCCAGCGTGTGCGGCCAGTTGGCGATCGCTTCGGGGTCCTGCAGGTCCTCGAACGCAACCTGCCCCTGCGGCAGGCCCAGTTCCTCGCCCTGATAGAGGAAGGCATTGCCGCGCAGCGCGAGCAGCAGCAGCAGCATCAATCGGCCCATCTGGTCCGGGCTCACATTCTGGCTCCACCGGGTAACAGCGCGCGGCGCGTCATGGTTGGAGAACGCCCACGAAGGCCAGCCTTCGCCCGGAGTGCCATCCCACTGCGCCAGCGACTGGCGCACCAGCGGCGCGGTCAACCGCCCGGCGTAGAGGAAATCGAAGTTGTAGGCGGAATCGAGCCGCTTCCCGCCAGCGGTGAAGGCCTTCATTTCCGCCAGCGGCTCCGGCCCGCCGACTTCGGCGACGGTGAAACGGCCGGGATAGCGGTCCAGCAGCGCCCGCACCCGCTCGAGGAATTGCGGGATATCGGCATGCGACTGGTTGTAGACCTTGTGCTGCATGTCGAACGGGCGCGTGACCTGCTCCATCGGCAGGCCCGAGGGCGGATTATCGCGCAGGGCCGGGTCATGCATGGTGAAGTTCAGCGCATCGAGCCGGAACCCGTCGACCCCGCGATCGAGCCAGAATTGCGCCACATCCAGCAGGGCATCCTGCACCGCCGGGTTGTGGACGTTGAGATCGGGTTGGCTGGTGAGGAAATTGTGCAGGTAATACTGCTTGCGCGGCCCGTCCCACTGCCACGCCGATCCGCCGAACACCGACTGCCAGTTCGACGGCGGCGAGCCATCGGGCTTCGCGTCCGCCCAGACATACCAGTCCGCCTTGGGGTTGGCCCGGTCGGCACGGCTTTCCTGGAACCATGCATGCTGGTCGGAGGTATGCGACCAGACCTGGTCGATGATTACCTTCAGCCCCAGCCCGTGCGCTTTCTCGATGATCCGGTCGAAATCGGCAAAGGTGCCGAAGCTCGGGTCGATCCCGCAGTAATCGGCCACGTCATAACCGAAATCGTCCATCGGCGAGGTGAAGAACGGCGAGATCCAGATCGCATCGACCCCGAGCGAGGCAATGTAATCGAGCCCGTCGACGATCCCCTTGAGGTCGCCGATCCCGTCAGCATTGGTATCGCGGAAGCTGCGCGGATAGATGTGGTAAAACACCGCTCCGCGCCACCATTCGCGGTCGCGCGCAGCATGTTCGGCGGCGCCAATCGCGGTTGCCATCAGTGGTCAGTCTCCAGAATGCAGGCCGCGAACCCGAACGGTGGCAGAGTGACCCGCGCCACCCCGGGCGCGGCGAGCTCTGCCGGACACTGGCCGAGCAACGGTGCCACCCTGACGGCGCTGTAGCTGACCTCGACATTGCGCGAAATCCCCGTCGCGCCGGTATTGTAGACCAGCAGCACCCGCTCGCCGGTTGCCGGATCGTGCCGCTCGACCGCGAGCAGGCCCGGCCCGTCGTGATCGAACGCACGCACGCTGGTCAGCCCGCGACGCAACGCCGGGCTCGCCGCGCGCGCTTCAGCCAGCGCGCCGATCAGGCGATAGAGCGGGTGGGCGGTATCGAAGTTGGAGTCCGCCGTGGTCGCATCGGTGCCGATCAGGTTGTTGTCGTTGTAGACCGCGACCTTGCTCGGGAACATGTTCTCGCGCGCCAGCTGGTCGTTGCCGTCGCTGATGAACCCCTGCTCATCCCCGTAGTAGACCGTCGGCACCCCGCGCAGGGTAAACATCATCGCATGGCCGAGCATGACCCGCGAGAGCAGTTCCTCCTCGTCGTCCGATCCGCTCATCTGGCGCACGAACATCGAGAAGCGGCCGAAGTCGTGGTTGCCGAGAAAAGTCGGCAGGCCCAGCGCGGTCTTCGCCCCGCCCGGATAGATCGCATCCTGCCCGAGGAACTCGGCCATCACGCGCGGGCTGGCCTTGCCGCTGACCACCAGCTGCGCCGCCTTGGCGAAGCCCATGTCGAGCGCATAGGGCAGGCCGCTTTCGGCCATGACCTGCGCCGCCAGCGTCGCGGTCGGTTCCTCGTAGGCGATCTCGCCGAAAATATGGAAGTGGTTGATCCCGTTGGACCTGGCCCGGTCGAGCATGGCGGGGGTGAACTTCTGCCAGAATTCGGGATTCACGTGCTTGGCGGTGTCGATGCGGAACCCGTCGATCTTGTAGGTGTCGATCCACGCACCGAAGATTGCGATCATCCCGTCGACCACGCGCGGGTTTTCCGTGGCGAGATCGTCAAGGCCGGAGAAGTCGCCGTAGACGCTGCTTTCGCCGATCCAGTGCGAGTTGCCGCGGTTGTGATAAAGCGTCACGTCGTTGAGCCAGGCGGGCACTTTCACGGTGCGCTCTTCCGAGCGGACCACCGGGGTATAGGCCCAGGTCGGGTCGGTGAGCTTCGCCCAGTTCTCCGCCGCCGCCACGTCATCGCCGGCAAATCCCGGGTTGATCACCGCACCATCCGGCCCGCCGCGCCGCGAATAGGGGTATTCGCCCTTGCTGCGATAGGCGTAGCCGGTCGCTTCGCCTTCGGCATAGTCGATCACGTCGGCGGTGTGGTTGGTGATGATGTCCATGTAGACCTTCATCCCGCGCGCATGAGCGGCTTCGACGAAGGCCTTGAATTCGGCGTTGGTGCCGAAATGCGGGTCGACGCTGGTGAAATCGGTTACCCAGTAACCGTGATAGCCTGCACTCTCATCGCCTGCCGGCCCCTGCACCGGCTTGTTCTTGAAGATCGGCGCGAACCAGATCGCGGTCACGCCCATGCCCTGGATATAGTCGAGCCGTGCGGTCAGCCCCTTCAGGTCCCCGCCATGGTAGAAGCCCTTGTGCGCCGGATCGAACCCGTGGACCAGCGGCCCGCCCTTCAGCCCGCCGCGATCGTTGCGCGGATCGCCGTTCTCGAACCGGTCGGGCAGGACGAAGTAGATCACTTCATCCTCGAGCTGGCGCTCAGGCGCGTTGACCGGTTCATGGGCAGGTACGGGCGCCGCGCTGGCGAGCGCTGCGCCGGACCAGCACAGACCGAGAATCACTGTCAGAAAATCGCGCATGCTGTCACTCCCCGGCCCGGTTCATGCCACCGCGAAACGGGTTTTACAATTTTTTGTTGCAAAAATTTGCAAAGAAAATGGCAGGAAAATCCCTTGGAATGGCGGGAAATGTCCGGCAGTCCGGGCACCGCACCAGCCCGTCAGGCCTGAGGTGGCAGGAATTTCTTGCAAAAGTTTGCAGTTCCGGCAGACTGGTGCGCGGAGAGGATAGCGCATTTCCGGCATGACCGCGACAACGCGGGCCGGCTGCACCCTCCGGCGGGACTGAACGGGAGGGTACGCAGCATGCACAAACCGGCGATGAGCGCCAGCCAGATCTGGAACATGAGCTTCGGCTTCCTCGGCATCCAGATCGGCTTCGAGCTGCAGAACGGCAACGTCAGCCGGATCTTCCAGACGCTGGGGGCAGAGGTCAACGAGCTCGCCATCCTGTGGATCGCCGCGCCGATGACCGGCCTGATCATCCAGCCGATCATCGGCCACCTGTCGGACAACACCTGGGGGCGGTTCGGGCGGCGCAGGCCCTACTTCCTCGTCGGTGCAATCCTGGCGAGCCTCGTCCTGTTCGTCATGCCCAATTCGCCCGCCCTGTGGGTCGCCGCAGGGATGCTGTGGATCATGGACGCCTCGCTCAACATCACCATGGAGCCGTTCCGCGCCTTCGTCGGCGACAACCTGCCCGACGAGCAGCGAACGCGCGGCTACGCGATGCAGAGCTTCTTCATCGGCATCGGCGCGGTCATCGCCGGGGCGCTGCCATGGGTGATGACCAACTGGATGGGCCTGTCGAACACCGCCCCGGCGGGCGAGATTCCCGAGACGGTGCACTGGTCGTTCTACATCGGCGGGGCGGCGCTGCTGCTGGCGGTCCTGTGGACCGTTTTCCGGACAAAGGAATACAGCCCGGAACAGATCGCCGCCTTCGAGCAGGCGCGGGCCGAGGCCCTGGGGATCGCCACGCAAACAGTCGATACCGTCCAGCGGCATGCGGCCCAGTTCGTGCGTGGCGGCGCAGTGTGGATCGTGATCGGTGCCGCCGTCGCCGCGCTGGTCGCGTGGGGCCGTGCCAATGCGACCACAATCGAGGTCGCCAAGGAGCTTTACGTGCTTGCCGGGCTGATTGGCGCGTTCGGCCTGATCCAGCTTGTCGCCGGGGCGCTGCGCAGCAAGGGGCGGGACGAGAACGGCTTCATGGAAGTGGTCAACGACCTGTTCGCCATGCCCCGGACCATGCGCCAGCTGGCGATGGTGCAGTTCTTCAGCTGGTTCGCGATGTTCGCGCTGTGGATCTATGGCACCCCCGCGGTGACCGACTACCACTTCGCCTCACCCGATGCGGCCACGCAAGGGTACCAGGACGGGGCTGACTGGTGGAGCCTGATGGGCTCGGTCCGCAACGGCCTCGCCGCTGCCGCCGCGCTGGCCTTCGTGGTGATCGCGGCGAAGATCGACCGGCGCCGCCTGCATGCGCTCAACATGGCGATTGGCGCGGTCGGTTTCGCCCTGATGATCGTGATCCGCGATCCGGCGTTCCTGTGGGTCGCGCAGATCGGCCTCGGCATTGCCTGGGCCTCGATCGTCTCGCTGCCCTACGCCATCCTCGCAGGGTCCGTACCGGCACGGAAAATGGGCATCTACATGGGCATCTTCAACATTTTCATCGTCGTGCCGCAGTTGATCGCAGCGACACTGCTCGGCTTCCTGCTGACGCTGTTCTTTGATGCCCAGCCGATTTACGCGATGGCCATCGGCGGGATGTCCTTTGCGCTGGCGGCCCTCGCCACGCTGTTCGTGCAGGACCACCAGGTCGCGACGAAAGGGGGCGCCGCATGATCCGCGCTGCTCTGCTCGCTGCCGCCGCCCTGCTGGCCGTGCCCGCTGCCCCTGCCAAGGCGCAGGCGGCAACGGATTACACACCGGCACCCTTCGTCGAAGTCCGCCATGCCGAGTGGACCCGCGATGCGGTGCTCTACCAGATCAACACCCGCCAGTTCACCCGCGATGGCACTTTCAAGGCCGCGCAGGCACACCTGCCGCGCCTGGCCGAGATGGGGGTCGACATTCTGTGGCTGATGCCGATCCACCCCATCGGCGAAGTCAACCGCAAGGGCGGGCTCGGCAGTCCCTATTCGGTGCGCGACTACCGCGCGGTCAATCCGGACCTCGGCACCGAGGCGGACCTGCGCGCCTTCGTGGACGAAGCGCACCGGCTGGGGATGAAGGTCATCCTCGACTGGGTTGCCAACCATTCGGCGTGGGACAACCCGCTCACCACCAGTCACCCGGAATGGTACACAAAGACGCCCGAGGGGGCGATGATGCCGCCGCTCGGCACCGACTGGAGCGATGTCGTCGCATTCGACTACAGCCACCCGGGCTTGCGCGAATACATGACCGGCAGCTTGGCCTACTGGGTGCGCGAATTCGGGATAGACGGCTACCGCGCCGATGTCGCCGGATTCGTCCCGACCGACTTCTGGGAAGCGGCGCGTGCCGAACTCGATGCGGTCAAACCGGTCTTCATGCTC